>NZ_JBEXCW010000097.1:0-26481 GCF_040605435.1 Streptomyces sp. NPDC005574 | reverse complement strand
AGCCGCGGCAGGGCCGGCCGCGGGGGCGGTCGCGTCCCGGGCGCCGCTCGCGGCGCGGGCGTTGCGGTTCGCGGGGTCGGTGGCTGCGCGGGTGTTACGGCTCGCGGTGCCGGCGCCGTCCTGGGCGCCACCGGCGGCGGGACCGCCCGCCGCGCGGGCGTCATGGTTCGCAGGGGCGGTGGCGCGGGAGTAACGGTTCGCGGGGGCGTCGGCATTTCGGTCTCTCCCAGCGGCACGCTCCCCGGTGCTGCCGGTGCTGCCGGTGCTGCCGGTGCTGCCGGTGCCCCCGGTGCTCGCGCTCCCTCCCGTCACCGGCTCAGGTGCCAGGCCGCGCAGGCGGCGCACCTCCGTCCGCCAGCGTCCCGCGTAGGCGTCGCCGCCGCGGCGGGCGGTCCGCAGGGCGGCCGCCAGGTCGTCGCCGTACTCCCGCGGCGCCTCCTCGCTGAGCAGCGCGACGACCTCGGCGGCCCGGTCCGCGCCGACCAGGGGCGCCGAGTCCAGCAGTGCCCGACCCAGCCGGGGATGCAGGCCCAGCCGGGCCAGTCGCACGCCGCGCGCGGTGGCCCGGCCCGCGGAGTCGACCGCCCCGATCGCCGACAGCACGTCGCGCGCCGCCGCCATCGCCCCGGCCGGCGGCGGGTCCAGCAGGGCGAGACCGGACGCCTCCGGATCACCCCAGCAGGCCGTCTGCAGGGCGAACGCCGTCAGATCGGCCACCTTGATCTCGGGGGAGGGGAAACGCGGCAGACGCGCGTCCTCCGCCTCCGCCCAGCACCGGTACACCACGCCCGGCGCCTCACGTCCGGCACGCCCGGCCCGCTGCCGGCCCGCCGCCTGGGAGGCGCGCACCGTCGCCAGCGCGCTGAGCCCGCGCGCGTGATCGACCCGCGGCTCCCGCGCCAGCCCCGAGTCCACGACGAGCCGTACCCCCGGCACCGTCAGTGAGGACTCGGCCACCGAGGTCGCCAGAACCACCCGCCGCCGCTCGGCCGGGGCCAGCACCGCGTCCTGCACGGCCGCCGGAGCCCGCCCGTGCACCTGGAGCACATCCACGGCACCGAGACCCCCGAGCTGCCCGGCGACCCGCGCGATCTCACCGACGCCCGGCAGGAAACACAGCACGTCCCCCGCGTGCTCGGCCAGCGCCCGCCGCACCACCGACGCGACGTGCGTCAGCAGCGCCGGGTCGACCCGCATGCCGTGCGGCGGCCGTACGGGACGCGGCGGCGGCGCCCACACCACCTCGACGTCGTACGACGCCCCCCGCGCCTCGACGACCGGCGCGCCGCCCAGCAGTCGCGCCCAGCCCTGCGCGTCGGTGGTCGCCGACGCGGCCACCAGCCGCAGGTCCGGCCGCAGCGTCTCGCGCACGTCCCACAGGAACGCCGCCGCCGTGTCCGCGTCCAGATGCCGCTCGTGGCACTCGTCCAGCACCACCGCGTCGACGCCCGCGAGTTCCTGGTCCCGCTGGAGGCGCTGCAGCAGCACACCGGTCGTGACGACCTCCACGCGCGTGCGCGGCCCCACCACCCGCTCCCCGCGCACGGTGTGGCCCACACTGTCACCGGCCCTCTCGCCCAGCAGCCAGGCCATCCGCCGTGCCG
This sequence comes from Streptomyces sp. NPDC005574, assembly GCF_040605435.1. Classification (NCBI taxonomy): domain Bacteria; kingdom Bacillati; phylum Actinomycetota; class Actinomycetes; order Kitasatosporales; family Streptomycetaceae; genus Streptomyces; species Streptomyces sp. NPDC005574. The sequence goes on along the minus strand of NZ_JBEXCW010000097.1, from coordinate 24,877 downwards.
CCGCCCGGGCCGCGATGCGCCGCGGCTCAGCCACCACCACCCGGCGCGCGGGCCCGTCACCGAGCAGCCCGGCCAGCGCCAGCGGCACCAGCGTCGTCTTCCCGGTGCCCGGCGGCGCCACCAGGACGGCGGTGCCGTGGTCCGCCAGGGCGCCGCCCAGCGCGGGCAGGGCACCGCGGACGGGCAGCGCCGCGAGGGCGTCGTGACGGATCACGCGCTCAGTCCCGTACGCACACGAAGATCGCCGACCCCGGGATCAGGTTCCCGCGCAGCGGCGACCAGCCGCCCCACTCCGAGGTGTTCCAGGCCGGCCACCGCGGCTCGACCAGGTCCACCAGTCGCAGGTCCGCCGCGACGACGTCCCGGACGCGGTCGCCGATCGTGCGGTGGTGCTCGACGTACACCGCGCGACCGTCCTCGTCCTGCTCCACGTAGGGCGTGCGGTCGAAGTAGGAGCTGGACACCGTCAGCCCCTCGGGTCCCGGCTCGTCGGGGAACGCCCAGCGGATCGGGTGCGTGACGGAGAAGACGAAACGGCCGCCCGGCCGCAGCACCCGCCGCACCTCGCGCAGCACCAGCACCGGGTCCGCGACGAACGGCATCGCCCCGTACGCCGAGCACGCCAGGTCGAAGGAGCCGTCCGCGAAGGGCAGCGCGCCCGCGTCGGCGCACACCAGGGGGAAGGAGGCGCCTATGCGCAGCGCGTGCTGGAGCTGGCGGTGGGAGAGGTCCAGGGCGACCGGGCGCGCGCCGTGGGCCGCGAGCCAGCGCGAGCACTGGGCCGCGCCGGCACCGATCTCCAGGACGTCCCGGCCGGCCAGCTCGTCCGCCGGGCCGAGCAGTTCGGCCTCCACCTCGTCCAGGCCCTCGGGGCCCCAGACGAACCGGTCGTCGCCGAGGAAGGTGCCGTGTTCGACCTGGTAGTCGTCCGCGTTGCGGTCCCACCAGCCCCGGTTGGCCCGGGAGCTTTCCGTGACGCCCGCGTCCCGCCGGGTCGCTTCGGGTTCGAAGGCTTCGGACTCTTGGATGATCGGCTCCCTCGTCGTACTCTTCCGTTCAACCCGTCCCGCGACGGCGTCACGAATGGGACACCATCGGGCCCTCGTGGCCTCGTGAGACAGGTTTTGTGCCGGGTATGCGGCGATCCGCCCCGGGTGTGCGCCTTCGCGCATTGACCCTGTCCGGCTGCCCCCGTATGCTACAAGTTGCGCTGCGGGCCTGCGCACCTCAGACGTAGCAGGCTGCGCTCGCATCTGTTGCATGTCCCCTCGGTTGTCGAGGCGCCATCACCAGTTCCTGGTGAGGCGCTTCCTTGGCTGTCCGGCTTCTTCAGAGCGACACGGGCTCCCGGCGTAGCAGTACCTACGACTCTCTGTCCGTACCGGAGCCCTTTCCCACATGACGAGCAGCACCGAGACCACCTCTACCACGCCGCAGGTAGCGGTCAACGACATCGGTAACGAGGAAGCCTTCCTCGCCGCGATCGACGAGACGATCAAGTACTTCAACGACGGCGACATCGTCGACGGCGTCATCGTGAAGGTCGACCGGGACGAGGTCCTGCTCGACATCGGTTACAAGACCGAAGGTGTCATCCCGAGCCGCGAGCTCTCGATCAAGCACGACGTCGACCCCAACGAGGTCGTCAAGGTCGGCGACGAGATCGAAGCCCTTGTTCTCCAGAAGGAGGACAAGGAAGGCCGCCTGATCCTCTCGAAGAAGCGCGCCCAGTACGAGCGCGCCTGGGGCACCATCGAGAAGATCAAGGAAGAGGACGGCATCGTCACCGGCACCGTCATCGAGGTGGTCAAGGGTGGTCTCATCCTTGACATCGGCCTCCGTGGCTTCCTGCCGGCCTCCCTCGTCGAGATGCGCCGTGTCCGCGACCTCCAGCCCTACGTGGGCAAGGAGCTCGAGGCCAAGATCATCGAGCTGGACAAGAACCGCAACAACGTGGTCCTGTCCCGCCGTGCCTGGCTGGAGCAGACGCAGTCCGAGGTCCGCCAGACGTTCCTCACCACCCTGCAGAAGGGTCAGGTCCGTTCCGGCGTCGTCTCCTCGATCGTCAACTTCGGTGCCTTCGTGGACCTGGGTGGCGTCGACGGCCTCGTGCACGTCTCGGAGCTCTCCTGGAAGCACATCGACCACCCGTCCGAGGTTGTCGAGGTCGGCCAGGAAGTCACCGTCGAGGTCCTCGACGTGGACATGGACCGCGAGCGTGTCTCCCTGTCGCTGAAGGCGACGCAGGAAGACCCGTGGCAGCAGTTCGCCCGCACCCACCAGATCGGCCAGGTCGTGCCCGGCAAGGTCACGAAGCTGGTTCCGTTCGGTGCGTTCGTCCGCGTGGACGAGGGCATCGAGGGTCTGGTGCACATCTCCGAGCTGGCCGAGCGCCACGTGGAGATCCCGGAGCAGGTCGTCCAGGTCAACGACGAGATCTTCGTCAAGGTCATCGACATCGACCTCGAGCGCCGTCGCATCAGCCTCTCGCTGAAGCAGGCCAACGAGGCCTTCGGTGGGGACCCGGCCTCGGTCGAGTTCGACCCGACGCTGTACGGCATGGCCGCGTCGTACGACGACCAGGGCAACTACATCTACCCCGAGGGCTTCGACCCCGAGACCAACGACTGGCTCGAGGGCTACGAGTCCCAGCGTGAGGTGTGGGAGACCCAGTACGCCGAGGCGCAGACGCGCTTCGAGCAGCACCAGGCGCAGGTCATCAAGTCCCGCGAAGCGGACGAGAAGGCCGCTGCCGAGGGCGGCGACGCGGCGGGTGCGGCTCCGGCCGCGTCCGGCGGTGGCGGCGGCGGTGGCTCGTACTCCTCCGAGGGTGCGGACACGTCCGGCGCGCTGGCCTCGGACGAGGCGCTTGCCGCGCTGCGCGAGAAGCTGGCCGGCGGCCAGAGCTGATCGCAGGCCCACTGAGGCCCGGTAGGTAACTGAGGGACCGCACCTTTCGAGGTGCGGTCCCTCGGTCGTGTCCGGGGCGACCCGGCCGGCCGCCGGCCTCCGGCTCCCGGCCTCCGGCCTCTGGCCCCCGGTCGCCCGCGGGCCGACCGTCGGGGCGCGCCCGGTGCGTGGGGCGTGCTGCGCGGCGGAAACGTACTGGATACACGGGTAACCGGCGGGCCGTGACGATCCGTTGGGAGGCTGCCCCGGTCGTCCATGACCGGAGAGGGGGACCGGGTGCGTGTCCCGTCCCGCGGTGTCGCCGTGCGGGAAAAGCCCGTGAGAGGAGCCTGATCAGAGGCGTGAGCGGGAATGCTCCCGCCCCGCACCGCGTTGTGCAGTACGAACACGAGGAGGAGCGGTCACTGTGCTTGATCCGCAGGGTTTGTACGCATGGGAGCCGAAGGGCCTGGCCGTCGTCGACATGGCGCTGGCGCAGGAGTCGGCCGGTCTTGTCATGCTCTACCACTTCGACGGATACATCGACGCGGGCGAGACCGGCGACCAGATCGTCGACCGTCTGCTCGACTCGCTGCCCCACCAGGTCGTGGCGCGTTTCGACCACGACCGGCTCGTGGACTACCGGGCCCGCCGTCCGCTGCTGACCTTCAAGCGCGACCGCTGGACCGAGTACGAGGAGCCCACCCTCGACGTGCGGCTCGTCCAGGACGCCACCGGCGCGCCCTTCCTGCTGCTGTCCGGACCCGAACCGGACGTCGAGTGGGAGCGTTTCGCCGTGGCCGTCCAGCAGATCGTGGAGCGGCTCGGCGTACGCCTGTCGGTCAACTTCCACGGCATCCCCATGGGCGTCCCGCACACCCGCCCCGTGGGCCTCACCCCGCACGGCAACCGCACCGACCTGGTCCCCGGCCACCGCAGCCCCTTCGACGAGGCGCAGGTCCCCGGCAGTGCCGAGTCGCTGGTCGAGTACCGCCTCATGGAGGCCGGACACGACGTCCTCGGTGTCGCCGCGCACGTACCGCACTACATCGCCCGCTCCCCGTACCCGGACGCGGCCCTGACGGTGCTGGAGTCCATCACCGCGGCGACCGGCCTGGTCCTGCCCGGCATCGCGCACGCCCTGCGCACGGACGCCCACCGCACCCAGACGGAGATCGACCGGCAGGTCCAGGAGGGGGACGAGGAACTCGTCGCCCTGGTCCAGGGCCTGGAGCACCAGTACGACGCAGCCGCCGGCGCCGACACCCGGGGCAACATGCTCGCCGAACCCGCTGACATCCCGTCGGCCGACGAGATCGGCCTCGAGTTCGAGCGTTTCCTGGCGGAACGCGAGGGCGACAACTGACCCGCGCGGCACAGGGCCTAGGCTTCCGCTCATGCTGAAGGTGGGCCTGACCGGCGGGATCGGCGCCGGCAAGAGCGAGGTGTCGCGGCTGCTCGTCGAGCACGGAGCCGTGCTGATCGACGCGGACCGCATCGCGCGCGAGGTCGTCGCACCGGGAACGGGCGGGCTGGCCGCGGTCGTCGAGGCCTTCGGACCGGAGGTGCTCGCCGTCGACGGCAGCCTCGACCGGCCCGGCCTGGGAGCGATCGTCTTCGCCGACCCGGAGAGACTCGCCGTCCTGAACGCGATCGTGCACCCCCTCGTCGGTGCCCGCTCCCGCGCCCTCGAATCGGCCGCCGCCCCCGACGCGGTCGTCGTCCACGACGTGCCGCTCCTCACCGAGAACAGCCTGGCACCGCTCTACGACGTCGTGATCGTCGTGGACGCCGGCACCGAGACCCGGCTCGACCGGCTGGTGCGACTGCGCGGGATGACCGAGCAGGACGCACGCGCCCGCATGGCTGCCCAGGCGACCCGCGAGCAGCGCCGGGAGATCGCCGACATCGTGATCGACAACGACGTACCGCTGGCGGAGCTGGAGCGGCGCGTGACGGACGTATGGGCCGATCTCGTACGCCGAGCCCGCACCCGCCACGACCCGCCCGGCCCGACCGAGGAATAGCGGTCGCGCGACCGGGCGTTGAACACACCCGGAGAGGGAAGGACTGTGCCGTGCCCGAGACCAGCGGATCGACCGGACGTACTCCGGAAACGCATGTCATCGACTTCCGTGCCGCCGAGCAACTGCTCGCCGCACGGGACCCGCGGGGCGCGGTGAAGCTGCTCGACCAGGTCATCGCCGCGCACCCCGAGAACACCGCGGCCCGCCTGCTGCGCGCGCGTGCCTTCTTCGCGGGCGCGCAACTGCGGCCCGCCGAGCTGGAGTTCACCATCGTCCTGGAGCGGGAACCGGACAACGCCTTCGCGCACTTCGCCCTCGCCCGGACCTACGAGCGTCAGGGCCGGCCGGAGCTTGCCGTGCGCCACTTCCGCCTCGCGGCCGCGCTGGACCCGAACCCGGAGTACCTGAAGGCGGCCCGCTTCGACTCGTGAGCCGGCGCACGGGTCTGGCGCGGGGCCGCGCCGCTCAGGGGCCGGGGCGCTCGGGCGGTCGGCGCGCCGGGCGGCGGCCGTCCGCCGGCTGGTACGGCGGGATGTCCGGGCCGGGCTGGTAGTGCGGGCCCTGGCGGATGTGCCGGAGGATCACGGCCATGTCCACGGTCACGACCAGCCACAGCAGCCCGCACGCGAGGGCCCACCAGGGGCGCCCGACGAGGGCGAAGGCGACCGTGCCGAAGAGTGTCCAGACCAGGCCCCACAGGCTCAGCCAGAACCGCGCCCGCAACGCGCTGCGCGCCGTCCTCGGCTCACTTCCCGTACGCATACCGATCATCGCTCCTCTCCTTGCAACGTACTCTTCGCTCCGGACGTTCTCCAAGCGTCACCCAGGCCGGCCGAAGAGGGGATCACCGCGTGCTGCCGGATGCCGACGAACTGGCCGAGGCCCTGCTCGACCTCGGAGTACCGCACGAGGACATCGACGATCTGGTCCGCATGAGCCGACGCGTCCGCGACGACCCCGAGCTGCGGAGCTTCCTCGCACACTCCGTCGCCGAGCTCGTCGCCGGGACGGGTGAGGTCCACGGCAGGTCCGACCTGCCCGAGCTCGACTGGCCGGCGGGCCCGCTCCAGCGCTTCTTCCCGGTGTACGTGTTCGTCGCGGCGCTGCCGCACACCCGCGCCCACCACCGGGAGCACGGCATCCCCGCCGAGGTCTCCCGCCGCACCCTCGCCGACCTGGGCCGGAACATCGCCGTGCACCGCAGGCGGCACGGGCGGGGCGGCGTACAGGCCCCGCGGTGGCTGACCCACCACTTCCGCGGCGAGCTGTACCAGCTGGGGCGGCTGCAGTTCGAACGCTCCCGGGCCGGCCGGCACACCGCCGAGGTCCTCACGGCCGCCGGGCTGGACACCGAGGAGGGCGGGCCGTGCCTGAGCGTGCACATCCCCGACTTCCTGGGCCCGCTGTCCCCGGCCGCCTGTGACCGCTCCCTGGCGCGGGCCCGGGAGTTCTTCGCCCTGCACTACCCGGAGGAGCGCCACCAGGCCGTCGTGTGCCACTCGTGGCTGCTCGACCCGCAGCTGCGGGAGTACCTGCCGGCGCGCTCCAACATCGTCCGCTTCCAGGAGCGGTTCCGTGTGCTCCGCGAGGACCCGTAACCCGTGGACACCGAACCCGTGCAGTACGTCTTCGGCGACCCGGAGCTGCCGGTGGCGGACCTGCCCCGGCGCACCTCCCTGGAACGGGCCGTCGGGGACCATCTGCGGGCCGGCGGCCACTGGTACATCGGGCATGGCTGGTTCCCGCTGTGAGCGAAGGGCCGGCATCCCTCGTACGGGTGAACGAGGTGGGGGTGGGAACGGCTGTGCGGACGCGGTCCGTTGTGCGGTCATGGGACTGAAAACGCGAGCGGGACATCAGGGCACGGGCCCGGGGGCCATCACACCGGACGGCTGCGCGGTCGAGCTGTACTCACGGCTGTCCGTCGGAGTGGAGCCGGACATCATCGCGGCGGCCGTCCCGCCGGGGGCGAGCATTCTGGAGCTGGGCTGCGGGGTGGGCCGTATGACCCGTCCGTTGCTGGAGCGCGGGTTCACCGTCACGGCGGTGGACGAGTCCGCCGAGATGCTGGAGCGCGTCCGCGGCGCCCGTACGGTGCGTTCGCCGATCGAGGACCTCGACCTGGGCGAGACGTTCGCCGTGGTGCTGCTCGCCTCGTTCCTCGTGCACACCGCGGACCTGGAGGTGCGGCGGGCGCTGCTGCGGACCTGCGCACGCCACCTCGCGGACGGCGGGCAGGTGCTGATCCAGCGTGAGGGCGCGGACTACCACACGAACGTGCCGCGCGAGCGCGTCGACCCCGCCGGCCACACCGTGCGCATCGTGTCGTCCCAGCCGGTCGCCGAGGGGGTCAACTCGGTCTTCGCGGAGTACGTCTTCCCGGACGCCACCTGGACACAGACCTTCCGCGTACGGCCGCTGACGCGGGAGCAGTTCGAGGCCGCGCTGGCGGAGGCCGGCCTGAGAGTGGACAAGTACCTGACGCCGGACGGGACATGGGTGCGCGCACTCGCCGCACCCGCCGGCGACCGGGCGGGGGACTGAGGGGAGAAAGTGCGCGCGGGCGCTGCGGGCGGCGATGATTTCGGCGGTGAGGGCCGGTCTACCTCTGTGGCAGCACCACGGACCGCTTCACAAGGAGACCCTCATGTCCGAGACCACCGTTCCCGTCACCTCCACCCCCACCTCCGCCGGCACGGTCGTCGCCGGGTCCGCGACCCCCCGCGCCCGCGGAGCCCGCGTCGCCCTGCGAGCACTCCAGGTGCTGCTCGCCCTCTTCTACGCGTTCGCCAGCGCGCTGCCCAAACTGATCGCACATCCCTCGGCCGCCGAGTCCTTCGACAGGATGGGCTGGGGCAGCGCGGGCATGTACACCATCGGCGCACTCGAACTGGCCGGAGCGATCGCCCTGTTGGTCCCGGTGCTCCAGTCGGTGGCCGCGGTGGCGCTGAGTGCGCTGATGGTGGGCGCGTTCGTCGTCCAGCTCACCGTCTTCGACGGGGAGAACGCGGCGACCCCGCTCATCCTGATCGTGCCGCTCGCCCTGATCGCCTGGGCCCGCCGAGGACACAACACGGACCTGCTGCGCCTGGTACGCCGACAGGGGTGACGGGTGACATCGACGGGGAGCGGGGTGAGCGGCAGGGCGCGGCCAGGGCTCGGGGGTCTCCGTGTCCGGGGCGGGCGTCGGTGAGGCTCGGCGGTCTCCGTGGCTTGGGGGGCGCCGGCCATGCTCAGCGGCCTCCGCGCCTGGGTCGGCCGCCGGGCGCACCGGGCGAGCCGAAGGAGCCCGGTGTGCCCGGACCGCCCCTCGGCGCCGGACCGCCCCGCGTTCCTTGGCCTCCCGTCGCGCCGGGACCTCCCGTCGCCCCTGGCGGTCCGCTCTGCCCGCGCAGGCGTTCCATGTCGCGGCGGTCCCGCTTGGTCGGCCGGCCCGTTCCTCGGTCGCGGATGCCGGCCGGGGCCACCGCCTCGCGCGGCGGGGGCGGGGGACTGTTGTCGACGTAGCACTGAGCGGCCACCGGGGCGCCGACCCGCTTGCGGATCAGACGCTTGACGACGACGACCCGTTCCCAGCCCTCCTGCCGGACCCGCACCTCGTCGCCGACGCGCAGGGAGTGGGCGGGCTTGACCCGTTCGCCGTTCACCCGCACATGACCGCCCCGGCAGGCGGTGGCGCCCATGGAGCGGGTCTTGACCAGCCGGACCGACCAGATCCAGCTGTCGATGCGCACGCTCTCGCCGTGCTGCGGACCGGCCGCCTCGGCGGCTGTCTTGGCGTCCACGCCCTCGGGGCCGTCGGACGCGGCGGTCGCCCGATCCTCGGGACCGTCGTTGCCGGCAACGGCGTCCCCGTCGGGTCCGTCGCTCTGCGAGCTGTGCGGGCTCTGCCGGCTCCGGGGTCCGCCGGCGGCCGTGGCGCTGCCGTCGACCCCGTCGCGGTCGTGGTCCGGGTGCTCAGAAACCATGCCGCCGACTGTAGTCCCCGGAGCGGCGAGGACCGGCCGGATTTTTCGGGGGCCGGTGCGGGGGAGGAGCCCGGCCGGGCAGGTGGAGTACGGCTTTACGGTGGACCCATGCACAGCCTGGAGGACCTGGACGCGCGGATCAGCGGTTGCACCGCCTGCCCCCGGCTCGTGGAGTGGCGTGAGGAGGTCGCGCGGACCAGGCGGGCCGCCTTCGCCGACGAGACGTACTGGGGCAGACCGGTTCCGGGCTTCGGTCCGGCGGACGCCCGGCTGCTGATCGTCGGCCTCGCGCCCGCCGCCCACGGCGGCAACCGCACGGGCCGTATGTTCACCGGTGACCGTTCCGGCGACGTGCTGTACCAGGCGCTGTACGACCTCGGGCTCGCCTCGCAACCGACGTCGGTCCGTGCGGGCGACGGCCTGGAACTGTACGGCGTGCGGGTCACCTCGCCCGTGCACTGCGCCCCGCCCGCAAACAAGCCCACCCCCGGGGAGCGGGACACCTGTCGGCCCTGGCTCGTTCGGGAGCTGGAGCTGCTGTGGCCGAGCCTGCGGGCGGTGGTCGTGCTCGGTGCCTTCGGCTGGCAGGCCGCGCTGCCCGCGTTCGCCCAGGCGGGCTGGACCGTGCCCCGCCCGAGGCCGCCGTTCGCCCACGGCGCCCGCGTCCCGCTCGGCGGACTCGACCTCTTCGGCTGCTTCCACGTCAGCCAGCGCAACACCTTCACCGGCAAGCTCACGCCCGCGATGCTGCGGGACGTGCTGCGGACGGCGGCGCAGGCGGCGGGGCTGGAGAGGCTGGAGGGGCCGGAAACCGGGGCGACCGGGCCGTCGTAGGGACGTTACGGTGCCCCGATGACCTTGTATCCGGAGATCGCACCGCATGACCACGGCATGCTCGACGTCGGTGACGGCAACCACGTGTACTGGGAGATCTGCGGCAATCCGCGCGGCAAGCCCGCGGTCGTGCTGCACGGAGGGCCGGGATCGGGGGCCAACGCGTACTTCCCCCGCCTGTTCGACCCGGCCGCGTACCGGATCGTGCTGCTCGACCAGCGGGGGGCCGGGCGTTCGACGCCGCCGGCGAGCGCGTACGACACCGACATGAGCGTCAACACCACCGCTCACCTCATCGCCGACCTGGAGTCGCTGCGGCGGCACCTGGGCATCGAACGGTGGCTGGTGTGGGGCGTGTCCTGGGGGTCGGTGCTGGGACTGCGGTACGCGCAGACACATCCCGGAGTGGTGACGGAGCTGGTCCTCACCGGGATCACGACCGGCTCGAACGCCGAAGTGGCCCTGCTGACCAGGGGACTGGGCCAGATCTTCCCGGAGGCGTTCGAGCGGTTCGTCGGCGAACTGCCCGAGGGGGAGCGGGACGGAAACCTCGCGGCCGCCTACAACCGGCTGCTGGAGTCGCCCGAGCCCGAGGTGCGCGAGCGGGCCGCGCGGGCCTGGACCGACTGGGAGACGGCCATGGCGGCCGCACCGCCCCGGTCCGTCGCCCGCTACGAGGACCCGGTGTTCCGGATGGGCTTCGCCCGGACCGTCACGCACTACTGGGGCAACGACCACTTCCTGGGCGAGAGCGAGGACGACGGCGTCGGGGTCGTGCTGCGCGACGCGCCGTCGCTGAAGGACATCCCCGGCACCCTCGTGCAGGGCGCCCTCGACTTCGGCAATCTCCTCGGCACCGTCTGGCGGCTCCATCACGCCTGGCCGGGCAGCGAGTTGGTCGTGGTCGACGAGGTCGGTCACAACGCGGGGGCACCCGATGTGGCCGAGGCGCTGGTGGCGGCGACGGACAGGTACGCCCGCCGCGGACAGGACGGCTAACCGGCTTCGCCTCCGGCCTCTTCTCCGGCCCCGCCCCCTTCTCCTTCCCCTTCCCCCGCCCCGAACAGGTGCCGCACGGTCGAGCGGTAGTTGGCCTGCACGTGGCTGAGGGCGTGGGCACGGGCGCGTTCCGGGTCGCCGGAGGCGATCGCCTCGTACAGCTCCCGGTGTTCGTCGAGGAGTTGGGGCCACTCCTCGTTCTGCCGGGTGAGCCGGCGCAGGCGGCGGGCCGGGGCCGAGGTACTGGTGCTGGGCTGCGCCGGTATGACGGGCCTGCAGCGGACGGTGGGGGAGAAGCTCGGGCTCCCGGTCGTCGACGGGGTCGCCGCGGCGGTCAAACTGGCGGAGTCCCTGGTCGGGCTGGGTCTGACGACGAGCAGGGCGGGCAGCCTGGCCAAACCGCTCCCGAAGAAACGGACCTGGACCCGGCCCCCGCCACCGTGACGCCCGCACCCCTCAGGCAGGTACGACACCCGCTCTACGGCTGCCAGACGTAGCGCACATCCGGCTCCCGTTCCTCGTTGGTGCTGCCGTCGGTCCGCTCGGCGGCGACGAAGCCGTGCCGCTCGTAGAAGCGGTGGGCGGGCTTGTTGACCTGGAAGGTCCAAAGGCGCAGCCCCCGCGGACTGCGTTCCTTGGCCAGCGCGACGAACCGGTCTCCGATGCCCCGCCCCCGCCACTCGGGGGCGAGGTACAGCTGGGACAGCAGGTCGCCGTCGAGCACCATCAGCCCGACGATCCCGTCCCCGTCCACCGCCTCGGCCACCCACGTCTCCCGCGAGGGCACCACCACATCCCGGATGTGGGCCCGCACCTCGTCGTCGGACCGGGGCCTGACCACCGTGGGCAGCGCCGCCCGGAACGACCGCAGCCACACGTCGGCCGCGCCGGCTGCGTCGGCGGCACCGGCCCGGCGCAGCACGACCGCCGCCGGCCCCCTCACGCGGCCACCTCCGCGACGACGACAGCCGGCGCCGGGACCGCCGAACGGGCCGGAAGACGGAGGAGGACGGCGGAACGCTGGATCACTGGGGCTCCTGACCTGGACACCGGGCGACCCGCCGATCATCCGGGGCCCGCGCGGCGAACCGCATCCGAATATCCGCGGTCCCCGGCCCGGCATCCGGGGTTGCGTTCATAAAGAACGCGGTCTTCCCGGCAACCGTCACCTCGCCGAAACGCAACAGCCCCCTCTTCCCGGGGAACGCGATCTACCGTGGAGAGCACAGTCCGCAGCCCGGCCGCCGTCGCCCGAAGGCTCATCTCCGCCCTCGTCGAGACGACAGGAGTCCCGTGTCGCGCCCCGCTCCGACCCTCCCGCCCTGGCTCGCCCACACCCTCCGCGCCCAGCGGGGGCCGGTGCCGTGGAGCGCGGTGGTGCGGGGGGCGCTGGCCGCCGGACCCCTGCTGCTCGTCGCCGTGGTCGCCGGCCGGACCTCGCTCGGGGTGGTCGCCGCGATCGCCGCCATGCTCGCCGGGATCAACGACCGGCCCGGCAGCCGGCGCGCCTCCGTCCGGCGGCTCGGCGTGCCCGCGCTCGCGGGGGCGGGCGGACTGCTCACCGGGACGTACGCCGGTGACCATGCCGGGGCCGTCACACTGACCGCGCTGTTCACCCTCGTCGGGCTCGTCGGGGGGAGCCTCAGCGCGGTCTCGGCCGTCGCCTCCGGGGCCGGTACGCAGCTGCTCGTGGCCTCCGCCATCGGGGCCGGGATGCCGTCGCCGGAGCCCGGCTGGCTGCGCGCCCTGGCCTTCCTCGCCGGTGCCGGCTGGCTGCTCGCGCTGCGGCTGCTGCTGCCCACACCGAAGGCCATGGCCGGCGGCGACTACCGGTTCGACGGTGAGCGGGACGCGGTGGCCGCCGTCTACGACGCCGTCGCGGACCTCCTCGACGCCGCCGGGTCACCCGCCGCGCCCACGCGCCGTGCCGCGCTCACCGCAGCGCTCGACCACGCCCAGGACGCCCTCGCCGGGCCCCGGCTGCGGCGGTACGCCAGCTCCGCGGCCGAACGGCGGCTGCACGCGCGGTACGCCGCCGCGCTGCCGCTCGCCGAGGCCGCGACCGCGCTCGCCTGGGCCGGGGAGGCGGTCGCCGGCCGGGCGTCCGAGGGGCCGCGCCGACTGGCCGCCGCGGTCCGCGGCAGCACCCACACCGGACCGCTGCCCGCCCCCCACCGCTCCGCGCCCGCCCTGCGCGCCCTCGACGACGCGCTGCTGAACGCCGCCGAGTCCTTCGACCACGCCAGGGGCAGCGACCTGCACACCCGCAGGCGTACGGCCGGGACGTTGCCGCGCGCGCTCTTCGGGGCCGGCGGCCGCGAATACGGGCTGCGGGTCGCCCTGTGCTTCGGGGCCGGCGCGGCCGTGGCGCAGGCCCTGCACCACGCCCGCTGGTACGGGCAGCACGAACACTGGTACTGGCTGCCCGCCACCGCCGTCTTCCTCGTCAAGCCCGACCTAGGTCCGCTCGCCTCGCGCGTCCTGTGCCGGGCCGCGGGGACCGTGCTGGGGGCGGTCCTGTTCGCCGGGTTCGCCGCCGTGCTCCCGCGGCCCGAGGGGCTGATCGCGCTCGTCGCGGTCAGCGGCGCCCTCATGCCCGTCGCCACCCGGCACTTCGCCGCGCAGACCGCCGTTGTCACCGTCCTCGTCCTCGCCCTGGTGATGGTCGGCGGGGAGCCGCAGGCGTCGGTGAGCCGGATCGGCGAGACCCTGCTGGCCTGCGCGATCGTGCTGATCGTGGGACATCTGCCGATGCCCGGACAGCGGGGTGGCAGGGTGCGCGCCCGGCTGGCCGCGGCGGGGATCGCGGCGCAGGCATACCTGGAACACGTCCTGCGGGAGTCCTCCGGCCCGGCCGCCCGGGGACAGGAGGAGCGCGAGGTTCGCTGGACACTGCGACGCGAGGCGTACCGCACGCTCGCCGAGGCCCGTACCGCCATCTCGCTCACCGCCGCCGAACTCCCCGCCCTGGCCCGGCACGCCGAGGGCGCGGACGACATCGCCGCCGTCCTCGAACGACTTGTCGACACCACCACCGCCTGCGCCGTGCACCTCGACGACACGGGTCGACTCACCCCCGAACACACCGGACGTCTCACCGCCCTCCTGGGTGAACTCGCCGGACACCGCGAGCGGGTGGGACTGCGGGAGCCGGACATCCCCCTCAGCGTCTGAACGCGGCCCGGGCCGTGGCTCACCGAGCGGAGGAAGTTCCGGCTCGGGCGATGAGTTCTGCCGCTCCGGACGGTCACCACCGCGAACGGACCGTTGCACAGGAGGGCCCATGTCGCTTCCGGAGATCGTCTCGCGCGCGGTGGCGCACCGCGCGCGAACAACTGCTGCTCAACGAGAAGGCGGCCACCCGCGCGCGGGACGCCCTCAACGCCGAGCGGCGCGAGCTGCCCATGGTCGAGATCGACGAGGCGTACGTGTTCGAGGGGGGCGACGGGAAGGCCACGCTGGCCGACCTCTTCGAGGGGCGGGACCAACTGGTCGTCCACCACTTCATGTTCGCGCCGGAGTGGACGACCGGGTGCCGAAAGTGCGCCGCATTCCTGGACCAAGTGGGGCATCTGGCCCATCTGTGGGCGCGTGGCACGTCGTTCGCCGTGGTCTCCCGGGCGCCGTACACGAGGATCCTGCCGTTCAAGGCGCGGATGGGCTGGACGCTGCCCTGGTACTCCTCGTGCGGCAATGACTTCAACCGTGACTTCGAGGTGACCCTGGAGCGGGACGGGGAGCTGGTCGAGCGGGCCGGCGTCAGCTGCTTCCTGCGTGACCGGGACCGGGTCTTCCACGCGTACTCGACGTATGAGCGCGGACTCGACGGACTGGGTCCGACCGCGACGTTCCTGGACCTCACCGCGCTGGGGCGGCAGGAGGAGTGGGGGCGGCCGGAGGGCCGGGCGTCGGCGCTCGGGGTGCCTGCGGGAAGGGGGCGAATCGTATATCACGACGAGTACGAAGAGTGATACGGAAGGTAATGTCCGTCGCCCAAAAGTGGAGATCTCCCTCACACTCTGCGGTGAACGAGTGTCAACTACGTCTCAGTACCGTCACTTCCCGAGGCGTTCACCGCATGGTTGGCGTTTAGTTCATCAAGTGCAGCGCTACATGGAGGTGCAGGGTGAACGGGCGAACGGTGCTTGAGCGGTTCCCCGCCGGCGGACCGCGAGGTTCGTGGCCGGCGGAGGAGTTCGCGCAGTCTCGACGTCTGGAGGGCCTGTCCGCCGAGGTCGTCATGGATCTGGCGACGGACATGTTCCTCGTGATCGTCCGCAGCGGGGAGGCGGCCGACGCCTCCGCGTGAGCGCCCGGCGTGTGCCCACGGAAGTCAGCCCGCCTTCGGGGCGGGCACCTTCGTCGTGAACTGGTCCGCCTGGAGTGAGTACAGCTCCGCGTAGACGCCGCCGGTGGCGAGCAGCTCGTCGGGCGTCCCGGACTCCACCAGCCGGCCCTGCTCCAGGACGTGCACCAGATCCGCGTGGCGCACCGACGCCAGCCGGTGCGTGATGAGGATGACCGTCTGTCCGCTGCCCGCCAGGGCGCGGATCTTCTCGAACACCTCCAGCTCGGCCCGGGCGTCCAGGGCCGCCGTGGGCTCGTCCACGATCAGGATGCGGCCGCGCCGGTACGCGGCCCGGGCGATGCCGAGCCGCTGCCACTGACCGCCCGACAGCTCGTGCCCGCCGCTGAAGTCGCGGGCGAGGAGGGTGTCCAGGCCGCGCGGCAGATCCGCGAGCACCTCCTCGGCGCCCGCCTCCGCGACCGCGTCGGCCACCCGCTCGTCGGTGAGCAGCGCGGACGAGCGGCCGACCGCCACGTTGACGCGGGCCGTGAACGGCCACCGCTTGAAGTCCTGGGCCACCATCGCGACCCGCTCGGCGAGCCTCCGCCGGTCGGCGGTCGCCGCGTCCACGTCGTCCCACAGGATGCGGCCGCTGTCGGGCGCGTACAGGCCCGCCAGCAGTTTCACCAGCGTGGTCTTGCCCGAGCCGTTCTCCCCGACCAGCGCGACGATCCGGCCGAGCGGCAGGTCGAGCGTCACGTCGTCGAGTGCGGGGCGGGTCGCGTCACCCGGATAGCTGAAGGTGACGTGCTCGAACCGGATCACGCACGGCTCCTCCGGCAGCGCGGTGCCGCCGACCGGGATCGCCCGTTCGGCGGCCTCGACGTACAGCCGTTGCAGATCGCCCACGAACAGCGCCTCCTCGTGCAGCGCGTTGACCTCCACGACCAGCGTGTCCAGGCTCTGCGAACCCGTACGGATGGCGATCACGGCCGTACCGGCCACCGACAGCGCCATCGCGCCCGTCACCAGCAGCCCGCCCAGTGTCAGGTAGGTCGCCGCCGTCGCCAGGCCCGTCCAGGTCGCCGCGATCAGTCCGGTTCGGGCGGCGAGCCGGGCCAGCCGGGTCTGCTCGGCCTCCGCCGTCTCGGCCATCGCGCGGAAGTGGCGCAGCAGGAACGGGCCCACACCGTGGACGCGGATCTCCGGGGCCGCCTCCGGCTGGATGAGCAGCGCTCCGAGCAGCCGTCCCGCGCGCGCGTGCTGCACCCAGGCGTGGAAGGACTCGTAGCGGCGGCGGGCGATGGTCAGCGCGCTCCAGCCGCTCGGCAGGGTCATCGTGGCCAGGAACGGAAGCAGCGCCGGGTGGAGGACGGTCAGCACGCCCGCGGCGGCGACCAGGGAGATCGCCGCGTTCATCACCCGGGTGGCGCACCCGATCATGCGGCGGGCGGAGGAGGCGCCGTACTGCGCGGTGTCGAGCAGCTTGTGGAAGGCGTGGTCCTCGATCGCGGCCAGTTCGACGGCCGCGGCCCGTTCCAGATACAGCTCGGTGGCCACTCGCTCCACCTTGGGTTCCAGCCGTCCGGCGGCGTAGGTCGACGCGGCCCGCAGCAGCGCGCCGACCAGCATCACGGCGGCCATCGTGACCAGCGCGGGGACCGCCCCGCGCAGCCGGGCCCCGATGGCACCGCCCGCGATCAGCCGGCCGAGCACGTCGTTGACCGCCAGCAGACTCACCGCCTGGGCCGCGCCCCGGCCCGCCTCGGCGGCCAGCACGGTCCGCGCGGCCCCCCGGTCGGCCTGCCAGGCCAGCCGGAAGCTGGACGTCAGCAGGGCGGGCAGCCGGGTCACCATGGCCCGGAAGCTCAGTTCGAGGAAGGCGTCCGCGTGTGAGTTCCAGCCCGTGTCGTAGCGCAGCGGGCCTCCGAAGAGCAGCCGCTCCGACTCGGAGATCCCGGCCGCCGTCCCGGCCTCGCCTCCGTCTTCGTCCTCGCCCCCGGCGTGCCTCTTCGCCACCGCCGACCTCCCCGATCGTTGACGAACGGCCACTATCGCGGGATCCGGCCGCCGCGGGGCAGAGCGCGTGCCGAAGAGACGGGAGCACGCGGGCGCGCGCCCGGGCGGGGCGGTGGGGCGGGTGGGGTGCACGTGAGCGCGTGGGGGAGAGGGGCGGCCGGCTCACGCGGGCGTAGGGCGGCCTGCGGCGGCGGAGGTCGTACGGCGCGGGCGGCGCGGTGGGTGTCGTGGGTCGGCGCGCCCGTGGTGCGGCGGCGGGGGTCGTACAGTCGTATGGCGCGGTGAGTGTCGTATGGCAGGGCGCCCGGACAGGTGCGTCAGGGTCGCGCGGCGCCCGTCACGCGCTGACCGGGCGTGACCAGGCCGGTGTGGTGCCCGTCAGGCGGCACAGAGTCAGGTAGAGGGGGATCGGCGGGGTGTACGGAAGCGTCCCGTCCGGTTTGTGGAGGAGAGGCGGCACGGCCGGGGCGTCCGGAACGACCGCCCCGGTCACGTACCGCGCCGGCGCCGGCCACTCCAGGGCGTAGTCGGAGTCCGCCGGAACGATCCACCACCAGTGCGTCTCGTCGGCGTACACACAGCCGACCCGAGGCAGCCGGGGTATCAGCAGCGGGCCGAGACGGGCGGGTATCGCCACCGCGTCGCAGCCCAGCGGGGCCGTCATGCCGTCCGGGACGGGCAGTTGCCGGGGTGTGCTGCCCGCGGTGCCCGCCGCCGGGGTGTGCAGGCCGCGCCGGAGCCGGACCAGCGTGTCCAGGCCCAGCACCTGGGCGCCGCGGTGCCCGCGGCTCACGCGCCGCCCCACTCTCGGCCCAGTTCCCGCGGGTGCATCTCGACGGCCGGCGGGCCCTGCCGCTGCCGGGCCTCGTCCTCGCCGTCCGAATCGCCGGCCGGGCCGGGCTTCGGCCGGGCTCCCCAGCCCAGGTCGTTGCGCGGGCCGGAGTCCTCGCGCGGCGTGTCGGCCTTGCGCGGCAGCTCCGCCCAGACCAGCAGGCCGGGACCGTGCTCCTGGGCGCCCCAGGCGTGGCACAGGGCGTCGACGAGGAACAGTCCCCTCCCCTGTTCCTCCTCGGGGCGCTGCGGGTACGGGTGGGGCTCACCCGGCGCACAGCCCTGGTCCCGCACGGCTATCCGCACCAGGTCGTCGTCGTCGTGCAGCTCGCAGACGACGACGCTGCTCGCGGTGTGCACGATCGCGTTGGTGACCAGCTCGGAGACCACGAGGGCCGCTGTGTCGCAGGTGTCATCGCAGTGGGACCAGCCGGTCAGCCGGGCCCTCGTCAGGCGTCTGGCCTGCGCGGGAGAACCCGGGTGGGCGGCCAGCTCGAAACGGAACCGGCGCTCGGCAGCGGCCCGGTCGGGGGCTGCTCCCGCGGCGGCACCGAGACCTGGGGGGCGGCCTGCGGCGGCGTCTGTTCCTAAGGGCGCGGACGGAATCACGCTTGCCACTATCGCCCCGTCGTGAACACTTGGCAAGTGTCACTCTGAAAAATGCAGAGTGCTGTGTGACGCGGTGAAGCGCCGTGGCACACTGCTCGCAACAGCACCACGAGCGGCGCCAGTTGGGATCAGCGAAGAGTCACACAGATCTTCGAACAGGTCTTCGAATGGCGCCGTAGGGCTGTCAGGATTCTTTCGCGGTCGGCCTGATCGCCCCGGGTCGTCCCGACGGGGACTTTGTGGAGGTGCAGCGTGAGCGAACCGCGGTCCGCGCCGACGGTCGGCCAGGTCGTTCTCGGCCGGCGCCTGCTGGACCTGCGGGAGAGCGCCGGGCTCAAGCGTGAGGAGGCGGCCCGCATCCTGCGGGTCGCCCCCGCCACGGTCCGCCGCATGGAGATGGCCGAGGTCGCGCTCAAGATCCCTTATCTCCAGCTGCTCCTCAAGGCGTACGGCGTGTCCGACGACGAGGCGGAGGGCTTCGTCCGGCTGGCCGAGGACGCCAACCGCCCCGGCTGGTGGCAGCGCTTCCACGACGTCCTCCCCGGCTGGTTCTCCATGTACGTCAGCCTGGAGGGTGCCGCGTCCCTGATCCGCGAGTACGAGCCGCACTTCGTCCCCGGACTGCTGCAGACCGAGGACTACGCGCGTGGCGTCCTGGAGTCCGGCGCCATCGGCCAGACGAGTCCCGAGGACATCGAGCGCCATGTGGCGCTGCGCATGCAAAGGCAGGATCTGCTCACCCGTCGCGACGCGCCCAGGCTGTGGGCCGTGATGGACGAGACCGTGCTGCGCCGCCCCGTCGGCGGCCCGGAGGTGATGCGTGCCCAGATCGACAGACTGCTCGAGGCCACGAAGCTGCCCAACGTGACGCTGCAGGTCGCCCCGTTCGAGAACGGGCCGCACCCCGGCACGTACGGACCCTTCGTGCTGTTCCGATTCGCCGTGTCCGAACTTCCGGACATGGTCTACAGCGAGTACCTGACCGGCGCGGTCTATCTCGACGCGCGCTCGGAGGTGGCGACCCACCTCGAGGTCATGGACCGCATGGCGGCGCAGGCCGCTACTGCACATCGCACGAAGGAGATCCTCCGGGATCTCCGCAAGGAGTTGTGAATGGATCGCATCAAGCCGCGCTTGCCCGTCTACAACGGCATGCCCGCGCGGGAACTTGGCAGCGAAGGCTGGCACAAGCCGTGGAGCGGCGGTAACGGCGGCAACTGCGTGGAGGCGATGAAGCTGGCCGACGGCCGGATCGCCGTCCGTCAGTCGACGGACCCGGACGGACCGGCCCTCATCTACACCACCGACGAGATGACCGCCTTCATCGAGGGCGCGAAAGCGGGTGCGGCCGACTTCCTGTTGTCCTGAACCTTGTTGACCTGACGACTCCCACCCCTACCTCGTCCGAACCCCCCGCACCCACCCCACTTCTCTGACGTTCTGTCACTTTGATTGTTATGGCGTTGAGTTGACTACATTCCATGGCATGACCTTATGGAGTTTCCGATGAACGCCCAGCGGCCCGCCGAGATGGACACGACCACACCGCATCCGGCGCGGATGTACGACTGGTACCTCGGCGGCAAGGACAACTACCCCGTCGACGAGGCGATGGGCCGGCAGATGCTCACCCTCGACCCGAGGGTCCCGGTGATGGCGCGCGTCAACCGCGCCTTCATGCACCGCGCCACGCGCTGGCTCGCCACGAACGGCGTACGCCAGTTCCTGGACGTCGGCACGGGCATCCCCACCGAGCCGAACCTCCACCAGATCGCCCAGGAGATCGCGGCCGACACCCGCGTCGTCTACTGCGACAACGACCCGATCGTCCTCGCCCACGCCGCCGCCCTGCTGCGGGGCACGGACCAGGGGACGACCGAGTACCTCCAGGCCGACGTGCGCGACCCGGAGGCCGTCCTGGCCGGCGCGAAGAAGGTCCTGGACTTCGGCCGGCCTGTCGCGCTCTCGCTCATCGCGCTGCTGCACTTCGTCTCCGACGAGGACGGCGCCCACGCACTCGTCGGCCGGCTGCTGTCCGAACTGCCCTCCGGGAGTTACCTGGTGGTGAGCCACGCGACCGCGGACTTCACCCCCGAGGAGTCCAAGGCGGCCACCGCGAAGCTCAAGGCCGCCGGCGTCACCCTCGCCCTGCGCTCCCGCGAGGAGTTCGCCCGCTTCTTCGACGGCCTCGACCTCGTCGAGCCCGGCGTCGAGGTGCCGCAGCTGTGGCACCCGGAACTGGGTGAGCCGGTCCCGGGCCAGGACGACGGGGTCATTCCCGGGTACGGGGCGGTGGGGCGGAAGCCGTAGCCGCCGGGTTGTCCGGCGGTGCCAGCCGTCGGGTTGTCCGGCGGTGCCGTGGTCGAGGCTGCCCGCCCTGTCCTGGGAGGGGCTGCCGGTCCGTGCACGCGTCGACCGGGGCTGCCGGTCCGTGCCCGGGTCGATCGGCGCGGCCCGTGCGTGCCGTGGCCCGGGCCGTCCGCCGGGGCCGGTGCACGCGGGGTGCCGCTCACTCCGCCGGCAGCACTCCGCACAGCGCGTCCAGGGCCGCCCCGTACGCGGCTTCCGAGGGCGCCGCGTACCCCACCACCAGGCCGTCGGACACCGCCATGTCCGTCGCCGGGTGGCGGAACTCGGCGAGTCCGTCCAGAGCGACCCCCCGCCAGGCGGCGGCCTCGACCGTGGCGCGCTCGGTGCCCGGCGGCAGCCGCAGCACGGCGTGCAGCCCGGCCGCCACGCCGGTGACCTCGACGTGCGGCGCGTGTACGGCGAGCTCCGCCGCC
Organism: Streptomyces sp. NPDC005574; assembly: GCF_040605435.1. Lineage (NCBI taxonomy): Bacteria > Bacillati > Actinomycetota > Actinomycetes > Kitasatosporales > Streptomycetaceae > Streptomyces > Streptomyces sp. NPDC005574. The sequence continues at coordinate 3,630 of NZ_JBEXCW010000097.1, read as the reverse complement.
AGCCGGTCCCGGCGGCTCCGGTAACGCTGCCGCATGCGCCGCACATGGCGGTCGTAGGAACCGCGGACGATGAAGTCGGCCAGACTCCGCTGGTCCAGCACGCTCGCCCACGCCTCCCGCTCGCCCTTCGCCGCGAGCACGTCGCCGACGTACCGCTCCGGCAGCACCATCCAGCCCAGCCGCAGCGCCGGTGACAGGCTCTTGCTGACCGAGCCGACGTGGATCACCCGCTCGGGGTCGAGGCCCTGTATGGCGCCGACCGGCTTGCGGTCGTAGCGGAACTCCCCGTCGTAGTCGTCCTCCAGCACCACCGCGTCCCGCGCGCGTGCCCAGTCGATCACGGCGGTGCGCCGCTCGGCGTGCAGCGGGCCGCCGGTGGGGAACTGGTGTGCGGGGGTGAGCAGTACGGCCCGTTCCCGCCCCAGCAGGTCGACGCGCGCCCCGTGTTCGTCCAGGGGGAGCGGTACCGTCCGCACGCCGGCCGCCGCGAGCAACTCCCGGTGGAAGCCGAGCCCGTACGCCTCCACGGCGAGCGGACCGCGCAGCACCGCGTTCCCGCCGCCACCCCCGGTGCCGCGCCCGCCCGGTCGCCCGCCGCCCCGCCCGTCGCCCGTTCCACCCGCGCCCCGTGCTGCGCCGTTCGGGCCGAAGAGCAGCCGCAACGCGTGCCCGAAGCCGGAGCAGACCACGATCCGGGCCGGGTGGGTGCGAACGCCTCGCACGCGCGCGAGGTACTCCGTGAGCGCCTCCCTCAGCTCGAGGCGGCCGGCGGGGTCCCCCGGCCCGAACGCCTCGTGGGGCGCCTGCTGGAGGGCCCGCCGGTACGAGGCGAGCCAGGCCGACCGGGGGAACGCCGAGGCGTCCGGCGTGCCCGTCCGCAGATCGTGCCGCGGGCCACGCGCGCGAAACGGCGCCTTCTTGGGCACGCGCGCGTTCGGCCGCAGCGGTTCGGCGCGCTCGGCGACCCGCGTGCCCGCGCCCTGCCGGGCCGTGAGCCAGCCCTCCGCGACGAGCTCCGCGTACGCGTCGGCCACCGTGTTGCGGGCGATGCCGAGATCGGCGGCGAGCGAGCGGTACGGCGGCAACCGGGTGCCCGGGGCGAGCCGCCCCCCGCGTACGGCCTCGCGCAGGGCGCGGGTGAGCGCGGCGCGCCGTCCACCCGGCCCGGACAGCTCCAGATGCAGGTCGGCGCCGATCCGCTCCGCGGAATTGACCCACGATTCCACCATGGAAATGCACCCTACAGCCGGTCTTTGCGGCCCGTAGATTGAGGGACATGACGACGAACACCACGACGAACCCGAAGGCGAGCACGGTGAGCACGATGAACGCGACGACCCTCACGGCGAACCCCGCGAACCCGACCGCTGCCCCCTCCACCGGGGCCGGGACCGGCCACACCGAGACGGGTCGCATCGACTTCGCGAAGTCCGCGCCGAAGGTCTTCCGCGCTCTCGTCGGCTTCGACGCCGCCGCCCGGGAGGGCCTCGACCCGGCCCTCGTCGAGCTGATCAAGATCCGCGCCTCGCACGTCAACCACTGCGCGTACTGCCTGTACCTGCACACCAACGACGCCCGCAAGGCCGGCGAGAGCGAGGACCGGCTGCACCTGGTCGCCGTGTGGCGCGAGGCCAGGCACTTCTTCTCCGAGCGGGAACAGGCGGCCCTCGCCCTCACCGACGCTGTCACCCTGATCGCCGACGGCGGCCTCCCGGACGACGTCTACGCCCAGGCCGCGGCCCAGTTCGACGAGCAGGAACTCGCCCACGTCCTCGCCCTGATCCTCACCATCAACACCTGGAACCGGGTGGCCCTGTCCACGGGCAAGCTCGCCGGCACCGACCAGCGGGGCTGACCAACCCCGGTCACCCGCCCCGGGAGCGACCTGCCGTGCGCCGGGTGCGGGGCATCGGCCCTGTGCCCGGCCTACACGGCCATCGGACGGTCGTACGGCCCGATCGGCGCCGGCAACTGGGAACTCCCCGTCAGGCCGCGGTCGACGGCGGCCGCCACCGCCCGTCCCTCCGCGATCGCCCAGACGATCAGCGACTGCCCGCGGGCGGCGTCGCCCGCCGCGAACACCCCCGGCACGCCGGTCGCGAAGCCGGCGTCCCGCACCAGCGTGCCCCGCGGGTCGGTCCGCAGCCCCAACTGGTCGATCAGCCCGTCCTCCCGGCCGGGCCCCGAGAAACCGAGGGCGAGCAGCACCAGGTCGGCGGGGAGCGTCCGCCCGGTGCCCGGCACGGGGCGCCGCGCGGCGTCCACCTCGACCAGGTGCAGCGAGCGCACCCGCCCGTCGGCGTCCCCGGTGAAGCGGAGCGTGGACGCCGCGAACAGCCGCGCGTCCGCGGTCGCCGCGGGCGCGCTGCGCAGGTCACGCGCCTCCTCGTGGGCGGGCGAGAGCCGGTACACCTTCGGATACGTCGGCCAGGGCTCGGCGTCCTCGTCGCGCTCGGCGTCCGGCTGGGCGTAGATGTCCAGCTGCGTCACCGACGCGGCGCCCTCCCGCACCGCGGTGCCCAGACAGTCCGCCCCCGTGTCACCGCCCCCGACGATCACGACATGCTTGCCGGCGGCTGACATCGGGGACGACGCGAGGTCGCCCTCGCACACCCGGTTGGCCAGTGGCAGATACTCCATCGCCTGGTGAATGCCGGCCAACTCCCGCCCCGGTACAGGCAGTTCACGCCACGCCGTCGCTCCGGTGGCGATCACCAGGGCGTCATGACGCGCCCGCAGCTCCGCCGCGCCGACATCCCGCCCGACGGCCGTCGACGCACGGAACTTGGTCCCCTCCGCCCGCATCTGCTCCAGCCGCCGCTCCAGATGCCGTTTCTCCATCTTGAACGCGGGGATGCCGTACCGCATCAGGCCGCCCAGCCGGTCGTCCCTCTCGTACACGACGACCGTGTGCCCGGCCCGGGTCAGCTGCTGGGCGGCGGCCAGGCCGGTGGGCCCCGACCCGATCACCGCGACCGTCCGCCCGGACAGCCGGTCCGGTGGCCGTGGCGGTGCGAGGCCGAGTTCCCAGACCCGGTCCGCGATCGCGACCTCGACGTTCTTGATGGTGACCGCCGGCTGGTTGATCGCCAGGACGCAGCCCGCCTCGCAGGGCGCCGGGCACAACCGGCCGGTGAACTCGGGGAAGTTGTTCGTCGCGTGCAGCCGGTCGGCCGCCGCCCGCCAGTCGTCCCGGGAGACCAGGTCGTTCCACTCGGGGATCAGGTTGCCGAGCGGACAGGCGTCGTGGCAGAACGGGATGCCGCAGTCCATGCACCGGTCGGCCTGCCGGGTGACGATGGGCAGCAGCGCACCGGGGACGTACACCTCGTCCCAGTCCCGGACCCGCTCCTCGACCGGCCTGCGCGGCCTCTCCAGCCGGGGCGTGGTCATGAATCCCTTGGCATCGGCCATGGCCGTGTTCCTCGCGTCCGCGTGCGAAGGGGCCGTGCGTCATCGAGCGGCACTCTTTCGGACACGATACGTCCCGCCGGCCACCTACGCAGAGTGAGGGCGACCGGTTTTCCAGGGATTCCGCCCGGGGGTGCCCGGCCCGCGGCCGAATCCTGCGAATGTCGCTCAGGTGTGGCGCTATAACCTTGCTTATCAGGCCAGTAGTACGGGGCAGAG
>NZ_JBEXCW010000096.1:0-26677 GCF_040605435.1 Streptomyces sp. NPDC005574 | reverse complement strand
CGCATCGACGTCCTGTTCGCCATGCTCCGCGACGGCACCTTCTACCAACCACCCACACCCGCTACGGCTTGACGAAAACCATAGAGGCACCTTTTAGCGGTCGGGTCCTGTGACCGTCCCGCGGGGAAGGCGCGGCGGAGTTGCACCGGCTTCGGGAACACCCCGGAAAGGAGTGACACAACCGCCGCTGACCTCGCTCTTGCCTATGTGACAGCGCATGAGGTGACGACACGACAGGAGACCAGGCCGCACGCCGCGGCGAAGCCGGCGCGGTGGGCGGCGGAGGCGGTGGCGGCCCTGCCCGCCGACGCCCGGGCCCGCTTCGACCACTCGGCCCAGAGCCTGTGGTGGGCCGACCGCACGATCGAGGAGATACGCCGGACCGGCCCGCCGCCCGCCGCCGTGGAGGGTCTGCTGCGCGGGCTGGGCGCGTACGCCGGCGAGGTGATCGTCCGGCGGACCGGCGGCGAGTGGTGGGCGACCGGCGGCGACCACTGGGTCCGCACCCCCGACGGCCGTCTGTGGGACCCGGTCGACGAGGCCCGCCGCTGCTTCGCCGGGGACGGCTCGCTGCGGCTGCTGTGCCGGGACGCGGCGAGCGCGGCCGACGACCCGGCCCCCGCCCGCCGCCCGGCGACCGGCGGGCCCGGCACGGACGGGCCGTGGCCCGCGGCGCGCGCCCCTGAGGGCCTGTGACATTTCAGTGCGGCCGGACGCTGATCACGGTGGGGGGCGGGGCAGGGGCGGCCGTGTCCCGATGTGCGGACGGACCCGCCACGGACTCGGTACGGACGAGGACAGTTCTTGGGCCAGCGAGGGGAACCCCGCCGCGTGCAGGCGTACGACGGGGAACTGGGCGCGGCCGTCGCGCGGGCCCAGGAGGGTGACGAGGCCGCCTTCGCGGTCGCCTACCGGCTGGTGCAGCCCGGGCTGCTCGGCTATCTGCGCGGGCTCGTCGGCGACGACGCCGAGGACGTGGCGTCCGACGCCTGGCTGGAGATCGCCCGCGACCTCGGCCGGTTCCGGGGCGACGGCGCCGGGTTCCGCGGCTGGAGCGCGACCATCGCCCGGCACCGGGCGCTCGACCACCTGCGCCGCCGGCGGGTACGGCCGCGGTCGGCGACGCTCGAACAGGACGTACTGGAGCTGCCCGGCCCGCACAGCACCCACGACCAGGCCCTGGAGTCCCTCTCCACCGAGGCCGCCCTCCGGCTGGTGCGCGCGCTGCCCCGCGACCAGGCCGAGGCCGTACTGCTGAGGGTCGTCGTCGGCCTCGACGGCCCCGCCGCCGCACGCGTCCTCGGCAAGCGGCCCGGCGCCGTACGGACGGCCGCGTACCGGGGTCTGAAGCGGCTCGCGCAGCAGGTGGGCGGCGAGGGTGTGACGGATGACGGCCCCCGGACGCTGGGGGAGTCGACATGAGGAGCGGCGGGCCGGACGGACCGGACGCGCGGCGGGACAGGGGCGGGAACGGAATGGGTGAACGGCACAGCGGCGGGGATCCCGGCCGTCGGCGCGCGCACCCCGAGGACCTCGCCGAGCCCCACGACACCGCCGGCCTGGAGGAGCTGCTCACCGGCGCCGGCGTCGCGGACGTCCCCGACGCCGAGGCAGAACAGCGGGCCGTGGACGCCTTCCGCACCGCCCGGGACACCGGCGCGCACCGGGCACGCACCCGGCGCCGGGACGACTGGCGGCCCCGGGAGCAGCGCGCGGCCCGGCCGGTGAGGCTGGCGCTCTCCCTGGCCCTCGCGAGCCTCACCCTGGGCGGGGCGGCGGTCGCCGCGATCGGCTCGTACGACAGCACCCCGGGCGGCTCCGCCGACGACCGGCCCCGCCCCGGTCCGACGTCGAGCGCCCCGGCCGGGGTCGCGCCCGTCCCGCCGGCAGCCGCGTCCACGGGCGCGGACGGCCTGGTCGCCGCGCGGGACACCGAGGCGTACTGCCGCGCGTACGGGAAGGCCCACGGCCGGCAGCGGTCCCTCGACCCGGCGGCCTGGCAGCGGCTGGTGGCGGCGGCGGGCGGCGAGAGAGAAGTCACCGCTTACTGCGCGCGGCGCCTGACGGCGGCGGACGCCACAACAGGCGGCGGGAAGAAGACGGACAAGGCGGCGAAGGCGTCCGAGAAGGCGGCGGACCAGGCGGCGAAGGCCGCGGAGAAGGCGGAGAAGGAGGCGTCGAAGGCCGCCGCGAAAGCCGAAAAGGACGCCGCCAAGGCGTCGGCGAAAGCCGAGAAGCAGGCCGAGAAGCAGGCCGAGAAGAAGAAGGCCGGCGCGTCCGGTGAGGGCGACGGCGGGTGAGCGGGCCGGTCGCCGTGGCGACGGCCGGGGCCGCCACCCCCCACAGGAGAGGCCCCGGCCGTCGCGCGGCACGGGCCGCGCGGCGGCCCGTACTCCCTACAGCGCCATGAGTGCGTTTTCTGTCACACGGAGGGCTGTCACGGGTTAGTTGCATGTTCTACGGACATGGACGAGGAGCGGTTTCAGGTCGTAACGTGCCTTTCGCGCCGGTGCGGAAGTCGAACGATCATCTGATCACCGTCACCGGCGGCCTCGAGGCCGCGACCGACCATCGACGAGGAACCACGGGTGCTGGGGGACGACGCGGAGCTGACCGCCGCGGTGCTTGCGGCGCAGGCCGGGGACGAGACCGCGTTCCGGACTGTGTACCGCGCCGTGCACCCACGCCTGCTCGGATACGTACGGACGCTGGTCGGCGACCCCGACGCCGAGGACGTGACGTCCGAGGCCTGGCTGCAGATCGCCCGCGACCTGGACCGGTTCACCGGCGACGCGGACCGCTTCCGCGGCTGGGCCGCCCGGATCGCCCGCAACCGCGCCCTGGACCACATCCGCATGCGGGGCCGCCGGCCCGCGATCGGCGGTGACGAGACCGAGCTCACCGGGCAGCCCGCCGAGTCCGACACGGCCGGTGAGGCCATCGAGGCCCTGGCCACCGACAGCACCCTCTCGCTCATCGCCCGGCTGCCGCAGGACCAGGCCGAGGCCGTCGTGCTGCGGGTGGTCGTGGGCCTCGACGCCAAGACCGCCGCCGAGACCCTCGGGAAGCGGCCGGGTGCCGTACGGACCGCCGCGCACCGCGGTCTCAAGCGGCTGGCCGAACTGCTCGGCGAGGATCCGGAATCAGCCGCCCGGCTCGACGCCCTGCCGCCCCCGCGAGAACCGCGCGGTCGCGCGGTGACGTCCGCGAGTGTGACGCATACGCGTGCGCGGACGCAGAAGGACATGTGATGGCCGACGAGCGCTGTGTCTTCCCGGGGGACGCCCCCCGGACCCCCGGCCGGTGGCTGGACCGCGAAACGGCGGAGCGCCTGCTGAGCGGCGAGGCACTGGACAACGCTGTCGACGGCACTGTGCGTGACGAGGCCGAACTGCTCGCCAAGACACTGGGATCGCTGTCCGTGGAGAACCGGCTGGCCGGCGCGGAACTTCCGGGGGAGGCCGCCGCGGTGGCCGCCTTCCGCAAGGCGCGCGAAGCCCGGCAGGCCGTCACGGACGGTGACGGACGCGAGGGCCGCCCTCCGCGCGGTGACCGGGAGGCCGACGGGCCCGCCCGCGGTCATCGCGGGCGCTCCCACGACTTCGACGCCGGGCTGGTGCGCATCGGCGCCCCGGACCGGCCCGCCCGCCGCCCGCGCCGGGTCCGGCCCGCGCACCTCGGGCTGGCCGCCGCGCTGGCCGTCGGCATGGTCGGCGGGGTCGCGGTCGCGGCCGGAACCGGAATCCTGCCGACGCCGTTCGGCCCGGCGCGTCCGGCCCCCGCCGTCTCCGCCTCGGCGGAGGTGACACCGGACCTCCAGCCGCCGCCCGCCTCCCCGGAGGTTTCCGGCGACGCCCCCACGTCCGGCGGCTCCGGACCCTCGGCTTCCGCGGAGCCCCCGGGTTCCCCGGGCACCGCCGGTTCCTCGGGTTCCCCCGGCCGGGACTCCCGGCACGACACGGCCGGGGCCGGCTCGGCGCGGGGCGGCTCCGGCCGCGACCGGGACGACCGCTGGACCGGTGCCGCCCCCGCCTGCCGCGACGTCCGGGCCGGCCGGGAACTGACCCCGCAGCGCAGACGCGCCCTGGAGGACGCGGCGGGCGGCTCGGCGCGGGTGTGGACGTACTGCAAGGGCGTGCTGTCCGCCGCCCCCGTCGACGGCTCCGCCGACCAGTCGGGCCAGAGCGGCCAGGACGACTCGAACGGCGGCGGCGACGGCAAGGGCGACGGCACGGACCAGGGCAACGAGGATGGCGACGGCCACGGTGGCCACGGTGGTGACGACGGCGGCCACCACCTGAGCCCCGGTCACGGCTCCGGCCACGGCCACGGCCACGGCCGCTCAGGTGTCAGCGAGGGCGACAGCGAGGGCGACGGCACCCGGACCGGCGACAGCACCCAGACCGGCGACGCCGCCGACGTCACCGCCGACGTGACCCCCGCCGCACCCCTGCTCCCGCGGTCGACGACCTCGCGGAGCCCCTCGTCGGCCGGCTCGCCCACGCCGCCTTATCGAGCCCTGTGACCTGCGGTTTCCCGGTCCGTCGAAATAATTCGGCGCCAGGTGTGACGTTTCTGGCCGGCCGGGCGCAGTACTGAGTGAGCCGACTGGTCATCGGCCCTCGCACAGAGCCGGGGTTCCCCCCGTACCTACGGCTCGTGCACCTCGGCGCGGGTGGGACACGTTCCCCCGGTCCCGCCCGCGCCCCACACCTCTCCCGTTTCGCGCGTCACCGGTGGACGACGACCTTGTCTCCGTTCCTCACCTGCGCGTACAGCGCGGCGATCGCCGTCTCGTCCCGAACGTTCACGCAGCCGTGCGAGCCCCCCGCGTAGCCCCGGGCCGCGAAGTCGTAGGAGAAGTGCACGGCCTGGCCGCCGCTGAAGAACATCGCGTAGGGCATGGGCGAGTCGTACAGCGTGGAGACGTGGTGGCGGGACTTCCAGTAGACCTGGAACACGCCCTCCCGGGTGGGCGTGTACTGCGAGCCGAAGCGCACCGACATCGTGGACACGGTCCGGCCGTCGATCATCCAGCGCAGGGTCCGGCTGGTCTTGTCGACGCACAGCACCCGGCCGGTCAGACAGCGCGGGTCCGGCGGGCCCGCGGGCTGACCGCCCATCAGGTACAGCTCCCAGTGGCCCGGTTCACGGGTCATCCGCAGCAGTCGCTGCCACGTCACCCGGTCGGTCTCGCCCGTCCGCGGCAGGCCGCGCTTGCCCTGGAAGCCCGCGACCGCCTGTTCCGTCAGGTCGTCGTAGGTGCCGGTCGGCCCGTCGTAGAGCCACTCGACCTGGCGCAGCCGGGCCTGGAGCTCCCGCACGTCCCGGCCGGTGTCGCCGCGGGACCACAGGACGACGGGGTCCGGGGCCGTGCTCCCGCCGCCGCCCGACGCCCTGCCGCCCGACGTCTTGCCGTCCGACCGGCCGGCGCCGGCCGTGGCGGTCGCGGTCCGGTGGCCCGGCAGGTCGATGTGCACCGGTGAACGCCGCCCGCCGTCGCCGCCCGAGGGCTGCACCGTGCAGCCGGCGGCCGCCAGCAGGGCCACCAGGACGGCGATCGATCTCCCCATGCCCGTAGTACGCATTCGGGCCCCCCTCGTCTCAAGCGGTGCGCGCTCGTCCGGCCGTAGTCTCTCCAGAGATGCTCCCCGCGGATGACGGCTCGCGAACGGCGCGGCATGGTGGTGACGGGAACGGTGGCCCCGGATGTGATCGGGGTCCCAGCGAGGCTGTGAGGAAGGTCGCGGCGTGCTCCTCTGCACCGGGTGCGCGCCCCACCGCTACAGTCCGTCGGAGGGTCGGTACGTACCGGAAAGTAACGGGCGGCGAGCAAACTGCTCAGCGGGAGGCAACACACCATGGCGCGCGAGTCGGAGTCCGGACTGCCCATCGAACCGGTCTACGGGCCTGATGCCCTGCGGGACTGGGACCCGGCGGAGAAGCTGGGCGAACCGGGGTCGTACCCCTTCACCCGGGGCGTCTACCCGTCGATGTACACCGGCCGCCCGTGGACGATGCGCCAGTACGCCGGGTTCGGCACCGCCGTGGAGTCCAACGCCCGCTACAAGCAGCTGATCGCCAACGGCACGATGGGCCTGTCCGTCGCCTTCGACCTGCCGACCCAGATGGGCCACGACTCCGACGCGCCGATCGCGAGCGGCGAGGTCGGCAAGGTGGGCGTGGCGATCGACTCGATCGACGACATGCGGGTGCTGTTCGGCGGGATCCCGCTGGACAAGGTGTCGACGTCGATGACGATCAACGCCCCTGCGGCGCTGCTGCTGCTGATGTACCAGCTGGTCGGCGAGGAGCAGGGCGTGCCGGCCGCCCAGCTCACGGGCACGATCCAGAACGACGTGCTGAAGGAGTACATCGCGCGGGGGACGTACATCTTCCCGCCGAAGCCGTCCCTGCGCCTGATCGCGGACATCTTCAAGTACTGCCGGACCGAGATCCCGAAGTGGAACACCATCTCGATCTCCGGCTACCACATGGCGGAGGCCGGCGCCTCGCCCGCGCAGGAGATCGCGTTCACGCTGGCCGACGGCATCGAGTACGTCCGCACGGCGGTGGCCGCGGGCATGGACGTCGACGACTTCGCCCCCCGCCTGTCCTTCTTCTTCGTGGCCCGTACGACGATCCTGGAGGAGGTGGCCAAGTTCCGCGCCGCCCGCCGGATCTGGGCCCGGGTGATGCGGGAGGAGTTCGGCGCGAAGAACCCCAAGTCCCTCATGCTGCGCTTCCACACGCAGACGGCGGGCGTGCAGCTGACGGCCCAGCAGCCCGAGGTGAACCTGGTCCGGGTCGCGGTCCAGGGGCTGGGCGCGGTGCTCGGCGGCACGCAGTCGCTGCACACCAACTCCTTCGACGAGGCGATCGCGCTGCCCACCGACAAGAGCGCCCGCCTGGCCCTGCGCACCCAGCAGGTCCTCGCCTACGAGACGGACGTGACGGCGACGGTGGACCCCTTCGCGGGCTCCTACGTCGTGGAGAAGATGACCGACGACGTGGAGGCGGCGGCCGTCGAGCTGATGGTGAAGGTGGAGGAGCTGGGCGGCGCGGTCAGCGCGATCGAGCACGGCTTCCAGAAGGGCGAGATCGAGCGCTCCGCGTACCGGATCGCGCAGGAGACCGACTCCGGCGAGCGGGTCGTGGTCGGCGTCAACCGCTTCAAGCTGGACGCGGAGGAGCCGTACGAGCCGCTCCGCGTCGACCCGGCCATCGAGGCCCAGCAGGCCGAACGCCTCGCGAAGCTCCGCGCGGAGCGCGACCAGCAGGCGGTGGACTCCGCTCTCGCCGCCCTGAAGAAGGCCGCCGAGGGCGAGGACAACGTGCTGTACCCGATGAAGGACGCGCTGCGGGCCCGGGCCACGGTGGGCGAGGTGTGCAACGCGCTGCGGGGCGTGTGGGGGACCTACGTCCCGTCGGACGCCTTCTGAGCCGGCCGGCCCGTCACGACGGGCCGGCCGCCGGGGTCAGGCGCCGGGCAGCGCGGTGTCCGCGAGCCTGACGTCCAGGTAGTCCTGGTCGATGTTGATGGTGGTGCCGCCCCAGGTCTCCTGGTGGCCCCCGGAGTACTGGTGGATGCGCCGGTGGTCGCCCCACATGGTGGTGGGCACCACCGGGTCGTGGGTGTCGGCGGCGCCGTTCCACAGGCCGTCGTAGATCACGTCGGGCATGGTGTGGCCGTCGTACTCGTCGACCAGGTCGCGGATGCCCGAACTGCTGCTGCTGTACCAGCCGGAGCGGTAGCCCTCGGAGTGCAGCTCCTGCGTCCACGCCTCCTCGAAGGCCAGCACGTCCGAGGTGTACGACGAGGAGTACGCCTCCATGTCGTAGTACAGCGTCGAACCGGGCCCGAAGCCGAGGGCGGCGGCGCGTTCGACGGCGTCGTCGGCCGCGTCGGCGCCCTGCGTCTCGGGCGAGCTGATGCCGGACGCCTGGGTGCCGACGTAGAGCGGCACGAACCGCCAGCCGTCGGTGGCCTGCTGCTTCACCCAGGAGGCCGTCAGGTTGGGCTGGCTGCAGGCGCGCTTGGAGCCGCCGAAGTAGACGCCGACCGCGCTGTAGGGCGAGCTGTCCTGCCAGGTGCTCATGGCCTTGGCGGAGGGCGCGGTGCAGGTGTCGAAGCCCTTGCCCGTGTGGTCGGTGGCGGAGGCCGGCAGGGCGGGCGCCGGGGCCGGCGGCGCGGGCGGCTCCACCGGGACGCGGGGCGCGGTCGCCGGCACCTTCGCGTCGGTCAGGATGGTGCGGACGAGAGCCGCGTCCGCGTCGTAGGTGGCGGTGACGGTGACCTTCTCCGCCCGCGCGCGGTACTCGCGCTGGGCGGGCTCGGCCACGGTGCCCTGCTGGGCCGCCGGGTTGTCGTCGGGTTCGATGAGCAGTGCCTCGGTGCGGCCCACCGCGTGGCTGGGGCAGTCCTGGTCGGCGCCGGGGTGCCCGAGGTACACCGCGTGCCGGTCGAACCGGACACAGGCCCTCGGGTTCGCGGTGAGGTCCACCACCGGCCAGGAGGCCGGCACGGTGAACCGGTGCCCGCGGTAGTCGACCTGCTTGGTCGCCGCCGGTCCGTCGGCCTGCGCGGGCGGCCCGGCGAGGGCGAGGAGACCGAGAGCCGGAAGTGCGGTGATGACCGCGGTCCTTCTCCAACGTGATCGCATTAGCGCATTTTTGACCACATACGGTGGAAATCCGGCCTGCCGCGCCCGGGGGAGCCGCACACCTCACGCCCCTGGGCGGCCGAACGGCCCCCTGGGGGCCCGGCGCATCCCGCTCCTCAGTGGGCCCTGGCGAGGGCCGCGCGCAGCCTCGGTGTCAGCGGCCTCTCGACGAACCGGTTCATCAGCCAGGCCAGCGCCAGCATCGACGCGACCGTCAGCCCGAAGGTGGCCGCCGCAGGCAGGCCCAGGGTGATGTGCAGAGCGTGGATCACCACCCAGCCGAGGTGCTCGTGAACCAGGTAGAACGGGTACGTCAGCGCCCCCGCCACCGTCAGCCAGCGCCAGTCCGCCCGGTTCAGCAGGCCCAGCGCGATCGCGGCGACCGCGACGAAACCGAAGGCGACGACCAGCACGATGCCGGTCGAGGAGCGGTGCGCGAAGGCGTGCGGGTCGGAGGCGTTCCACAGGCTGCGCACCGCGTAGTGCTGCCCGATCAGGAAGCTCACGGCCACGATGCCCCACGCGTACACGTCCCGCCGGTCTCGGTGGACGAGGTACAGGCCGACCCCGCCGACGAAGAACGGCGCGTACTCGGGCATCAGCACGATGTCGAGCAGGGGCATGTGGGCGCCCTGGGCGACGGCCGCCGCCAGCGTCCAGCCCGCGCAGAAGAGGATGACGCGCCGCCGGCTTGCCCCCGGCAGCACCACGCACAGCGCGAACAGCACGTAGAAGCGGACCTCCGCCCACAGCGTCCAGCACACCCCGAGCACCCGGTCCACCCCCAGCGGTTGCTGGAGCATCGTCAGGTTCACCAGGGTGTCGCTCGGCGACAGGGCCTCGTAGGCGACCATCGGCAGCGCGAACACCGCCGAGACGAGCAGGACCGCCGTCCAGTACGCCGGCAGCAGCCGGGACGCGCGCGAGGCGAAGAACGACTTCAGGGGCCTGCCCCAGCCGCTCATGCAGATCACGAAGCCGCTGATGACGAAAAAGACCTGCACACCGAGACAGCCGTAGGCGAAATACGCATGCAGGGTGGGGAACTGACGTGCCGCCGAACTCCCCCACGCCCCGGTGACCTCGCCGCCCCTGCCGCCGTAGTGATAGCCCGCGACCATCAGGGCGGCGATCAGCCGCAACCCGTCCAGGGCGCGCAACCGGTTCTTGGGAGTCGGCTCCGGGCGCCGGGACACGTCGGTCACCGGCCGCACGGTCATGCTGGTCACGAATGTCCCCTCGACGGGCTGTTCCTGCGGGTACTTCCCAGCACGTTAGTCCGAATCGCAGGGATGTCTTCCGGGGCGAGCCAACGATTGGCCCTGTGGTCCCGGCGAGTTCACCTGAATGTCGTTTTGGCTTCCTAATTTTCTTCAACATCCCCCACGGGCCAGTGAACGGCAACGAACTCAGCATTTGCCTGGCAAAAACAGGAGCGTCATGACGAGGGTGCAGAACAGACGGGCACGCGCACGCGGGGGGGAGCTGGACGACTGCCTGCGCGCCTGCGCCGTGCACAGCGGCAAACTCGTCGGCAGTATCGACCGCCGCCGCGTCGAACTCGCCGAGCAGCTCAGGAAACTGCTCGTCGTGTGGGGCACGACCTCGACGGTCACCGCCGCGCCCGCCCCGGCCGGAGCGACCGCCCTGCTCAAGCGCGCCGTCAAGGGCGCCGCCACACCCCCCTCCGGCATCGGCAACGAAGTCCTCGACGCCCTGCTCGCCGTCGCCAACAAGGCGCTGGAGTGCGGCTACGACGACGAGCTGAACCTGGCCCTGATCATCAGCGACACCGTGCTGGCCCAGCGCAGGAACTCCCGCGCCGGCTGGCGGCTGCGCGCCCGCCTGCTGGAGGCGCTCGGCGAGGAGGCCGAGGCCCTGGAGGCCTACGAGCGCTACCTCGGCCTGACCGACGAGGACGGCTTCGGCGTCCGCGCCCGCATCGCCGGACTGCGCGCCGCCCGCGACAAGGAACGGGAACTCCTCGGCCTGCTCGGCCGGCAGTGCCCGCGCGCCGAGCGGTTCGCCGGAGGCCCCGCCACCGACGTGTGGGCCGAGGGCCTCGCCGCGCTCGCCGTCGGCGACTGGACGGAGGCCGAGCCCCGTCTGGTGGGAGCGCTCCTCGCGCTGGCCGCCGAGGACGCCCCGGTCGGCGACCGGCAGGACCTGCTCAGCCAGTACCTCGACCTGCGCTCCGACCGCGCCGTCGGCACGGACCTGCCCGCCTTCACCGAGGCCGTCGCCCTCTACGCCGAACAGCGGCGGCACCGCATGCGCGGCCCCGTCGCCGACCCCACCATCGGCGGGGTGCAGTGGATCACCCTCGGCGAGTTCCGCAACCAGATCGCCGGCAAGTCCATCTGCCTGATCGCCAACTCCGGCCGCGTCGGCAGCAGTTCGATGGGCGCCGAGATCGACGCCTACGACCTGGTGGTCCGCTTCAACTCCTACAGGATCGAGCCGAGGCACACCGGCAGCCGCACCGACATCCACGCCACCATCCACAAGCACGGCTTCAACTGGGACCAACGGGTCACCACCCGGCTCGTGTTCGGCGGCATCTCCGGCGACTGGAAGTACTCGCTGCGCAACCGCCTGGTGCCCGGCGCCCAGACCTACCTCGGCGACGAGTCGCTGCGCTGGCCCCTGCGCAACATCGGCAGGCTCGGCGCGGACGCCTGGTCGGGCATCCCGACCACCGGCTTCAACATGCTGTGGCTGCTGGACTTCCTGGACGTCAGCCCGACCCTCGACCTGATCGGCTTCGACTTCTACGAGAGCGGTGCCTACCGCGTGCAGGACGCGATGAAGCTGGCCATCACCTCCGTGCACGAATACACCAGCGAGAAGGCGTGGGTCATGCAGCGGGCCCAGAGCGTGACCGACATGAGGATATCCCTGCGATGACCACGACCTCCCTGACCCCGGCCGCCGCACCCCAGGCCCCGGCGACCGACGCGCACGCGCTCACCGGCAAGCGGCGCATCGCCTTCGCGAGCTTCGTCGACGAGAACTACCTGCCCGGCTTCCTCGTCCTGCTCAAGAGCCTCGCCCTGTCCAACCCGAGCGTCTGCGAGGACTTCGTCGTCCTCCACGACGACCTGCGCCCCGGCTCGATCGCGAAGATCCGCGACCTGCACCCGCGCATCGTGCTGCGCCGCGTCGACGCCGACCGCTACGACTCGTACAAGAAGGGCGACCAGGACAACTACCTGGTCCGCAAGGCGTACTTCATCCTCGACGTCTTCCGCCTGCGCGAGTACGACACCGTCATCACCCTCGACACCGACATGGTCGTCCTCGACGGCCTGGGTGAACTGCTGCAACTGCGCGAGGGCCTCGCGGCCGTGCCGCAGTTCTTCTACGGACAGCACAAGCTCAACTCGGGCCTGCTGGTCATCCAGCGCGAGTACCTGAGCGACGAGTTCTGCGCCCGGATCGACGCCTGCGGACGCAGCGGCGACTACGAACTCGACAAGCACGACCAGGGCATCCTCAACAGCGTGCTGGCCGGCGACTTCGTGCGCCTCGACCCGCGCTACAACTTCGTCAAGCGCCGGCTGTCGGGTGACCTGCCCGTCCCCGAGGACACCGCCATCCTGCACTTCACCGGGCGCCACAAGCCCTGGCAGGGCGGCGAGGCCGGCTACAGCCAGGCGGAGGAGCGCTGGCGCGAGTTCGAGCTGTCCGACGCCGACTTCCACGCCGCCTACCTCGCCTCCTCCGGCGGCCTCCACCACGACCTGCTGGTCCACTACGGCACCCCGCACGTCCGCCGCACCGGTGACGTCGAGGTCGCCCGCAAGGTGGCCGCCGCCCACATCGGGGCCGGCGACTACCAGGACGCCGTCGACGTCCTCGGCAGTGTCCGCATCCCGCTCGACGAGGCCTGGCCGCACGAGGTCTACGGCCACGCCCTGATGAGCGTCTCCCGCTACGAGGAGGCCAGGACCCAGCTGCTGCTGGCCACGGCCGCCCCCAACCGGGCCGCCACCGCCCACGCCCGTCTCGCCCAGATGGCCTGGGTGCGCGGCGACAACGCCGAGGCGCTGCGCCACGCCACCGCCGGCATGTCCGTCGACCCCACCCACCGCTCCAGCCGCCTGTGGGCGCAGCGCGCGGCCAGCGTCCCCGCCCAGGAGCAGGGCAGCCCCGAGGACCAGCTCGCGCACGTCGCGTTCTACATGGACCGCCAGGGCAACGCCGGCGACAAACTGCTGCCGGAGAGCGTCCGCCTCGCCTTCGGGCCGGACACCACCTCCCGCCGCTGGCACCCGGTGCACGCCCACCGCCTGTTCGACGAGGCCGCCCTGAAACGCGTCAACTCCCGGCGCGGCATGGTCATCGGCGGCGGCGGCCTGTTCATCCCGGACACCATGCCCAACGGCAACAGCGCCTGGCAGTGGAACGTCCCGGACGAGCTGCTCAACCGCATCGACGTGCCCATCGCGGTCTTCGCCGTCGGCTTCAACGCCTTCGACGGCCAGTCCTACCGGGCCGGCCGCTTCCGCTCCTCGCTGCGCCAACTGGTCGAGCGCTCCTCGTTCTTCGGGCTGCGCAACCACGGCTCGATCGAGAAGGTGCGGGCCATGCTGCCGGCCCACCTGCACGACAAGGTGCGCTTCCAGCCCTGCCCGACCACGGTCACCCGCCAGCTCGTCGCCGGCTGGCAGGACCCGGCCGAACGCGAGGACACCATCCTCGTCAACGCGGCCTACGACCGCGCGGGACTGCGCTTCGGCCACGACTACGACTACTTCCTGGCCCAGATGGCCCAGGCGGTACGGGACCTGGGCGAACTCGCCGAGGTGAAGTGCGCGGCCCACTCGCTCGACGACGAGAAGATCGCCTTCGACCTGCGCCGGGTGTACGGCATCTCGCTCCCGGTCATCCCGATGTACGACTTCGACAACGACGAGATCCGCGACCTGTACGCCCGCACCAAGCTGGTGATCGGCATGCGCGGCCACGCGGGGATGATCCCCTTCGGCTGCGGCACGCCCATCATCAGCCTGATCTCGCACCCGAAGATGGCGTACTTCCTGCGGGACATCGAACGGCCCGAGTGGGGCGTGTCCGTGCACGACCGCCACCTCGCCGCCCGGCTCGTCGAGCGGTCGAAGGACCTGCTCGCCGACCACGACCGGACCGTCGCAGACGTGCACGGCCGGCAGCAGGAACTGTGGAAGACCACCGAGGCGAACGCGGCCGACCTGCGGGTCGTCCTGGGCGGCTGAGCATGGCGACTGCCCTGACCGACGAGGCCTCCCCCAAGGCACGGCCGCGTCGGGGCGGCCGCCGTTCGCCCCCGTGGTGGCCGGTCGTCGCCCTGCCCGCCGCCGCGGCCGTGATCTACACGGTGGTCACCCGGCGGCTCACCGGCGACCTGCACTACGTCCTCGGCGCGCTGCGCACCGGCGGCGCGGCCGGCTACTCGCCGTCCGAGGTCTTCACCCACCGGCCTTACTTCTACCGGTGGTTCGTCGCCGGCCTGGACGGCCTCACCTTCGGCCCGACCGCCCTGCGCGAGACGCTGATGGGGGCGGCGGGCGCGATGCTCGCCGCCGCGGCCGGGGGCGCCCTGTACGCGGCGCTGTCGCGCCGGGCCGGCGGCCGCGAGGCGGCCCTCACGGCGGGCGCCACGGGCCTCGCCCTGGCGCTCGCCCCCCGCAACGACTTCCTCCAGCCGGAGTGGGCGGCCGTGGTGCTCACGGTCGTGGGTGTCGCGGCCGCGATCGGCCCGGACCGGGCCTGGCGGGCCGCGCTGCTCGCCGCGTCGCCGCTGGGCCTCGCCGTGATGATGAAGTACTCCACCGCCGCCACGGCCGCGATCGGCGTGCTGCTCGTGTACACCGTCGACCGGGGCCGCGCCGTGCGGGTCGCGCTCGTTGCGGTGCCCGTGGCCGCGGCCCTGTTCGGGCTGAGCGTGCTCGGCGGGTCCCACGAGTGGCAGTGGACCGAGGACATGCCGCGGATCAACCAGTCGGCGCTGAGCCGGACCGGCCTCCATCCCCGGTTCGTCCTCGACCGCACCGTGGAGTTCCTGGCCGACCGCGCGCTGGCCACACCGGTGCTCCTGCTGCTGCCCGGGGCGCTGCTGCTCCTGCTGTGCCGGGTGCGCGGGCGGGGCCGCCGGGCCGAACTCCTGCTGGTCGCCCTGGCCGTCGGGCTCGGCGCGCAGACGGTCGTGGTGGTGCAGGGCAACTGGTTCCTCTACCACGCCGCCCAGCTGCCGGTGCTGGCCGCCGCTCTGTGGGGCCTGGCCGTGGGAGGCGCGCGCCGCCCACCCCCCTGGCTCTTCGGCACGGTGTCCCTGCTCTACGGCGTGCTGCCGGTGCTGTACGCCACGGCGCCGGAGCGCTACCAGCGGCCCGGGGCCGTCTGGGCGGCCGGACTGCTCGCCCTGCTGGCCGCCGCGGTGGACGCCCGGCGGGAGGCCCGCGCGCGGACGTCGGCGCGGCGGGGCACGGTGGGCCCGGCGACCACGGCGCGGGGGCCGGGACGCGGGGTGTGGCCGGCGGTCCTGGCCGCCCTGGCCGGTGTGGTCTGCCTGGCCGCGAGCAGCTGG
This sequence comes from Streptomyces sp. NPDC005574, assembly GCF_040605435.1. Lineage (NCBI taxonomy): Bacteria > Bacillati > Actinomycetota > Actinomycetes > Kitasatosporales > Streptomycetaceae > Streptomyces > Streptomyces sp. NPDC005574. The sequence goes on along the minus strand of NZ_JBEXCW010000096.1, from coordinate 11,446 downwards.
CCCGGCTCCCCGCACCTGGTGCTGGACGGCCGGGTCACGGTGACGAGTTCCGCCTACCTGGCCCAGATGCGGCACACCGAGCGGGAGGCCGACCGGCTCCGGGCCCGCATCCCGGCCGGCGCCCCGGTGCTGTACCTGGCCTTCGGCGACACCACGTACTACGTCGGCCACCCGGCCCGGTGCCGCTACCCGATCGCCACGTTCCTCCAGCGCAGCCGCTTCCTCCCGGACGTGGCCGGTCTGACGTCGTTCCGGGAGAACGCCGACTGCGTCGACCACGACCCCGCCCCCTACGCGGTCCTCGACCGCGCCTGGTTCCGGCCCGGCAAGGTCGACCCGCGGCTGTGGCGGCGCGTCACCGCGGTGTACGACTGCCCGCGTCCGTCGCCGGACGCGGGCAGCGCGGTCGTGCTGTGCGTCAGGCGGCCGGCCCCAGCGACCTCGTGACCTCGCGGGCCAGGGCCACCGAGTAGCTCTGGCCGCGGTCCTGCGGATAGATCTGCGCCATCGTCACGAGCTTGACGCGGCTCATCGGGGTGTCGTGGCCGGGGATCAGCGCGCGGTAGGCGGGCGTCACGACGGGTTGGGCGAACCCGGCCTTCGAGAAGTGCCAGTCCTTGATCCAGGACTCGTCGAAGTCCGGGTTGACGCGCCGCAGATACGGCAAAAACCGGGTCAGCAGCTCGGCCGGCTCCGTGGTGAACCGCCAGTCCTCCCGCTCCACGTAGTTGCCCACGTAGAGGACGTGCCGGCCGCTGTACACGGACGGGTCGATCATCCGGGTGTGCTCGACCACCGCGAGGAACGGGAAGTCCGGCTCGTTGATGTTGAGCCAGTAGTACGGGATGACGCTGCGGTCCAGCTCCAGCACGAAGCAGGTCGCGCCCAGGTACTGGTTCTTCCACACCGCGTCCTCGGCGGGCAGCCCGGCGGCTTTGGCGAAGGCGGGCTGCGGGGTGGTGACGATCAGCTGGTCGAACGCGTACCGGGAGCCGTCCGCGCAGGTCACCACCGCGGGTTCGGCGTCGCCGTCCTGCCGTATCGACTCGACCGCCTTGCCGAACTCCACCTTGCCGCCGTGCTCCTCGACGCCGTCCCGCAGCGCCGTGTACACCCGCTCGAACCCGCCGTCGACATAGCCGAGTTCGAAGGTACGGCAGTGGATGCGGGCCCACAGCCAGGCCATCGACACCTGCTCCGCGCGGTCGCCGAACTTGCCGCGCAGCAGCGGCTCCCAGATCGCGGCGGTCGCCTTCCGGCCGGCCCGGCGGCGCAGCCAGGCCAGCGCGGTCAGGTCGTTGTACCGCTCCCCGCCGCGGACGGCTTTCAGCAGGGCCGACGACCCGGCGAACCGCACCGCGTCGACGGGGGAGAACTCCGGGAAGCGCAGCATGTCGAGGGGGGTGGTGAAGTCGATCAGCCGGCCGCCGCGGTAGATGCCGGTGGTCGGCCGGTGGAAGCGCAGCGCGTCACCGAGGCCGAGCTCCCCGATGAGGGCGATCATCGCCTTGTCGCTGCGGAAGATGTGGTGGTAGAAGCGCTCCAGCGGGACGCCGCCCACCTCCAGCGAGGCGGCGAGCCCGCCGAGTTCGCCGGCCGCCTCCAGGACGGTGACCTGGTGGCCGGCGCGTACGGCGTCCCAGGCGGCGGTGAGGCCGGTGGCACCCGCGCCGATGATGCCGAGGTTCATGCGAAGCTCCACTTTCTGTTGAGCACGAACTGGAGCGCCAGGACCGGGGGCAGCGAGGCCGCCTTGACCAGGTCGGCGTCGATCCCCAGCGCGTCGGTGAAGGCGAGGAAGAGCAGGTTCGTCAGGGCGATCCCGGTCAGCCCGACGGCGTAGAAGCGCAGGAAGCGGGTGCGGAGCCGGTCGCGGCGCTCGAAGGTGAACCGGGCGTTCAGCAGGAAGTTGCTGCTGATGCCGAGGGTGGTGCTGAGGGCGTTGGCGAGCTGCTCGTTCATGCCGGTGAGGTTGTGCAGCAGCAGGAAGACCGCGAGGTCGAGGGCGACTCCACTGCCGCCGATGAGGGTGTAGCGCAGGAGCTGGCGCAGGGTGCGGGACCGGTCGGTGGGGGCGGCCGGGACCGTCACGGTGGTCTCAGTCATCGGCCCCGGGCCCCGGCCCGCCGACGACCTCGCGCACCAGGTACAGCGGCCGTCCCTGGGTCTCGCGGTAGATGCGTCCGACGTAGGTGCCGATGACGCCCAGGGACAGCATCTGGGTGCCGCCGAGGAACAGCACGACGACCATCAGCATGGTCCAGCCGGAGACGGTGACCTCGGGACGCAGGAACTTCATGGCGAGCGCGTAGACGATGCCGGCCAGGGACAGCACGAGCACCACGAAGCCCAGCCGGGTGATCATCTTCAGCGGGGTGGTGGAGAAGCTGGTCATGCCGTCGACGGCGAGCCGGGCCATCTTGCGCAGCGGGTACTTCGTCTCGCCCGCGAAGCGTTCGTCGCGGTCGAAGGACACCACGGACTGGTGGTAGCCCATCGAGGCGACGATGCCGCGCACGAAGCGGCTGCGTTCGCGGTAGCGGCACAGCTCGTCGGCGACCCGCCGGTCCAGGAGCCGGAAGTCCCCGGTGTCCAGCGGGATGTCGACCTCGGTGGAGGAGCGCAGGAGGCGGTAGTAGAGGTGCGCGGTGGCCCGTTTGAAGGCGGTGTCCTGCCGGGAGCGCCGGCGGGCGTGCACGATCTCGGCACCCCCGCGCCAGGCGTCGATCAGCTCCAGGCTGACCTGCGGCGGGTCCTGGAGGTCGGTGTCCATGATGATCACCGCGTCGCCCGCGGCGAGGTCGAGGCCCGCGGTGATGGCGAGCTGGTGCCCGAAGTTGCGGGCGAGGTCGACCACGCGGACCCGCCGGTCGCCGGCCGCGAAGTCCTTCAGGAGGGCCAGCGAGCCGTCCCTGGAACCGTCGTTGACGTAGACCAGCTCGAAGTCGAGCTCCGGCCGGCCGGCGAGGGCGGCGGTCAGTTCGGCGTGGAAGGCGGCGATGCCGTCCTGCTCGTCGTAGACGGGCAGGACGTAGGAGATCAGCGGCCGCCGGGCGGGTTCGGGCGGCACGGACGCGAGCGTGACGGGGGCCGGGCCGGCGGCGGGCGGGCGTATGTCCTGCTGGGTCATATCCGCGCGCTCGCCGGTGTGGACGGGATGACGGGCGAAGCTGTTCGGCGCATTGGTGGAAGCTATGGAGCGTGTGTGAACCCCGCGCCAACACCCCGCGACCTGAAGCCGACTTCCCCGTTTCGCTTCGCCTCTTTAGTCCTCCTCTTACCTTTTGCGGATCTCCCGCACCGTTTGCTCACCGGTCGCCCGAGCCGTCTCCCGCCCGCGCCGTCCGGCTCAGCCGCGGACGGCCTTCTTCAGGGCGCGGGCCCGGCGGACGACCCGGCGGGCGGTGGGACTGCGGGGGAGGAAGGCCAGGCGCTCCGGGATGCCGCCGGGCAGGCCGAGCGAGGTGAGCCGCTTGCGTTTGACATAGCGCTGGGTGCGCGGGCCGAGGTGCTGGGAGAGATAGCGTTCGGCGGCCGGGCGCCGGGCGGGGTGCAGCTGCGGTTGCATGACGAACCCGACCGCGGTGACCAGGCCGTTCAGCGTGTCGGCCGGCACCGGCCGGTCACCCGCCCGGTCCGCCAGGTCCGGCAGCACCGCGTCGGCCAGCACCAGCGGCATCCGGTTGCTGTTCTGGTACGGCGTCAGCCGGTCCAGCAGCGTCTCGGTGCCGACGCGGGCGACCGGCAGGTCGTAGAACGCGGACGCCGTGAACAGCGCGGTCGAGAAGCAGCCCACCACCAGTCCGGGCCGGGCCTTCTCGAACAGCACCTCGGCGAGCACGGGCAGGTCCAGGACGGTGAGGTCCACCCCGAGCTCGGCGGCCTCGGCCTCCAGGACGCGGCTGTAGCGGGCCGGTGCGGTGGGGTGCGGCTTGAAGACGATCGCCCGGTGCCCCCGCTCGACCGCGCCCCGCAGCATCCGTACGTGCAGGTCCTCCTCCTCCGCGGCGGTGAGGATGTTCAGCGCGGACAGGTACTGGCCGAGCAGCAGCGCCGCGTTCTCCGGCAGCACCGGCAACCCGGCCACCGAGGCGCTCAGTTCACCCATCACCTTGAGGAACGCCGGCGTCGGCACGAGCTGCGCCGGCACGTCGAACTCCGTCAGCAGCATCGGGGTGAGCCCCGGCACCAGGTCCAGGTGCAGCAGCCGGCGCACCCGGGTGCCGACCAGCGGGTCGAGCTTGTTGCGCGTGGGGCCGTAGCTCATCAGGCCGTCGGCGTAGACGTCGACGGGGGCGCCGGTGAACAGCTGGGCCACCGTCAGGGCCGGAGTGACCTGGATGGACTCCAGGACCAGCTCCACCCGGTCCTCGCCCAGCCCCCACAGCAGCCGCAGATACCGCTCGAAGAGCGGGATGTCGTCGGGCCGCGGGACCCAGGCGCCGGGGTGGAAGGGACGGATGGCCTCGTTCCACGACAGCACGTCGTCGAAGTGGTCGCGCAGCGGCTCGAAGCCCGGCATCTCGTCGACGGCCGAAGTGGTTTCTGGAGTCGTCGAGTTGTTGAACACCAGCAGCACGCGGCGGTCCGGCTCGGTGAAGAGGTCCGACTCGATCGCGGCGGCCAGCGTGGCGGCCCCGTACAGCGTGGAGGCGCAGAAGATCTGGGTGGTACGGGGCATCAGGCGGCCGCCTTGGCTGTGGTGATCCGGCGCCGCAGCCGCCGCAGCTTGGCGGAGCGGTTCAGGTCCATGGTGTCGAGCACGTCACCGAGGGCGTCCTGCGGCATGCGCCGTATGGCCGCCGCGCTCATGGTCCGCAGCTGCTTGGCGACGGCCGGTTCGAACTTGCTCTCCTCGGAGAGGTGGTGGGCGATGATCGCGCAGTACGTCCGCACCGCCTTCGGCAGCAGCCGCTCCGCGTCCTGGTCGGCCGCGGTCTCCTGGACGACCTGGTCGAAGGCGCGGATGAAGTCGAGCTGGCGGACGTCACCGATCTGGGTGAGCGAGGAGGCGACCCCGCGCCGGTAGAACACCCCGAGCAGGTTCACCACGGCGAACGACTCCGCCTCGCGGTGCAGCTTCCAGATCCACGGCCGGTCCTCGGCCGTACGCAGTCCGTCGGTGAAGTGCAGGATCCCCCGGTCGAGGAGCCGGCGGTGGTAGGCGCCCGCCCAGGCGTAGGCGTAGTCCACCGAGGTGGTCCGGTCGGCGGGCAGGATCGCCCGGCGCGGGTTCAGCACCTCGCCCCGCGGGCCGACCGGGGCCCGGTGCACGGTCCGGGCGCGGGCGGTGGCCTGCACATGGTCGGTGCGGACGAAGTCGCAGCCCAACTGCTCCATCGCCGACACCAGTTCGGAGAGGTAGCCGGGGGCCAGCCAGTCGTCGCCGTCCAGGAACGTCAGGTACTCGCCGCGTGCGACGTCCAGGCCGGTGTTGCGCGCGGTGGCGAGACCCCCGTTCTTCTCGTGGCGGACGAAACGCACCTGGGCGACCTCGGACAGTTCTTCGGCCGCGCGTTCGAGAATGTCCGGAGTTCCGTCCTTCGAGAAGTCGTCCACCAGGACGAATTCGAAGTCGTTGCGGGCGTTGCGGCGAAGGCTTCTGAGGGTGTCCGGCGCGTATTGCTGGACGTTGTAGAACGGCACGATCACGGAAAGCTTTGGCACCTGCGAAACCCTAGGGGGTGCCTCGGCAGCGGAACTTTCCGGTGAGCGTACGGGGGGTGAACTCCATGTGTCGGAACGGTGCACCACGTGTACTTTCCGCCTTCCGGCGGGTCAGTTCGGCTCTCCGTGGTGTGTTGTTAACTTTTCGTTGATTCCCGGTTGGGCCGTAGTCGGGAATTGCTTTCTAGCGTCTTCCTCGTGCCTGCAAGTACAACGAAGCCCCCGCGAATCGCCGTCCTCGCGGACTCGGACACCCGATGGAAATGGGGTGCGCTGACCGCGGACCGCATCGCCCCGGGCCCGACCATGGAAGCCGGATCGCGCGAGGACGCGCAAGTCGGCCCCGCGCTGAGCGGATTCCTGCTGCGCGGCCGGTCCACGCCGACGGCCCGCCAGCTGGAGGAGGTGGGCGTCCGCGCCGACTCCCTGCGCGAGGTCACCGGCGTGGAGTTCCTGCGCGCCATGGCGGAGGAGTCGTACGACATCGTCGTGCTCGCCCTCGTCGGCGGCGGAGTGCAGGCGATGCTGCACGGCCTGAAGCGGGTCTGGGAGGGCCGGGCGAAGCGCCCCGTCGTCGTCACCGGCTATGTCGGCGTCGTCTACGAGAAGCTCGCCGACGGCCTCCTGCTGCGGCACGGCGCGGACCTCGTCCTCGCCAACTCCCGCCAGGACGCCGACCGGTTCCGGGCGGTCTACGACGGGGTGGGCGCCGACCCCTCGGCGGTCACCGAGGTCGCGCTGCCGTTCCTCGGCGGCGCCCCCTACACCGGCGAACACGACCCGTACACCGTGGTCTTCGCCGCCCAGCCGTCCGTCCCGGACAGCCGCAAGGACCGCACCTACCTGCTGAACCGGCTGGTGCGGCACGCGCGGCTGCACCCCGAGCGCGAGGTGCTGCTGAAGCTGCGCTCCCGGCCCGGCGAGCACACCACGCACATCGAGGAACTGCCCTACCAGCGGCTCGCGCAGCGGATCGACCTGCCGGCCAACCTCCGTCTCGTGTACGGGCACATGGGCGAGGTGCTGGACCGCACCGACCTCCTGGTGACGGTCAGCTCCACGGCCGCGCTGGAGGCCCTGCACCGCCGTGTCCCCACCGTCGTCCTGACCGACTTCGGGGTCCGGGAGACGCACGGCAACCACCACTTCATCGGTTCCGGCTGCCTCGCCTCCTGGGACCAGCTCGACGACGGGCACCGGCCGGCGCCCGACGAGGAGTGGGTGGCGCGCCAGGGGGTCGCGGCGGACGGGTCGTACGCCACCGCCTTCGACGCGGCCCGCGAGCGCATCAGCAGACTCCTCGGCCGCCCCGGCGGCCTGCCGCCCCTGACCCCCTACTACACACCGGCGACCGCACCCGGCTATCTGCCGGGCATCCTCGCCCGCCACCACCTCGGCCCGGACGGCACCCCGCTGCCCGGCGCGCCCGCCGCCGACAAGGACCCCGGACCGGTCCGGCAGATCGTGCGCCGGGCGGCGCGCGGCGCCTACCGGCACGGCGTGCAGCGGGTCGCCCCGGTGATCCGGCGGATGGGGGAGCTGTGAGGACCCCGACCACTTCCCAAGGAGTACAGCCCATGTCCAACCCGCAGGCGGGCCAGGGCGCTTCGGTGCGCCGGGTGCTCGCGGTGATCCCCGCGCGCGGCGGCTCCAAGGGCGTGCCCGCGAAGAACCTCGCCCCGGTCGGGGGCGTCCCGCTGGTGGCCCGCGCCGTGCGCGAGTGCCGCGCGACCCGGCTGGTGACGGACGTCGTGGTGTCCACCGACGACCAGGCCATCGCCGCGGCCGCGCGCGCCGCCGGCGCCGAGGTGGTGCTGCGGCCGGCCGCCATCGCCGGGGACACGGCGACCTCCGAGGCGGCCGTCCTGCACGCGATGGACGCCCACGAGGCCCTGCACGGGGCGGCCGTCGACGCGGTCCTCCTGGTGCAGTGCACCAGCCCCTTCATCGTCCGCGAGGACGTCGAGCAGGTCGCCGCCGCGGTCGTCGAGAACGGCGCCGACACCGCGGTGACCGTGGCACCCTTCCACGGGTTCCTGTGGCGGGATGCCGAAGACGGCCCGGACGGCCTCGGCGGTGGTCACGGCGTCAACCACGACAAGTCCTTCCGCCCGCGCCGCCAGGACCGCCCCCAGGACCTCCTGGAGACCGGCGCCGCCTACGCGATGGACGCGGCCGGCTTCCGCGAGCACCGGCACCGCTTCTTCGGCCGCACCGAACTGGTGCGCACCGACCCCGCCCGCGTGCTGGAGATCGACGACCCGCACGAGCTGGCGCGGGCGCGGGCGCTGGCCCCCCTGTTCGACGCGAACCGCCCCGGTTCGCTGCCGACCGCCGCCGACATCGACGCGGTCGTACTGGACTTCGACGGCACCCAGACCGACGACCGGGTGCTGATCGACGCCGATGGAAAGGAGTTCGTCTCCGTGCACCGCGGGGACGGCCTCGGCATCGCGGCCCTGCGCGACAGCGGCCTCGACATGCTGATCCTGTCCACGGAGCAGAACCCGGTCGTCGCCGCCCGGGCCCGGAAACTCAGAATCCCGGTCCTGCACGGCATCGACCGGAAGGACCTCGCCCTCAAGCAGTGGTGCGAGGAGCAGGGCATCGCGCCCGAGCGCGTGCTCTACGTCGGCAACGACGTCAACGACCTCCCGTGCTTCGCCCTCGTGGGCTGGCCCGTGGCGGTCGCGAGCGCCCACGACGTCGTGCGCGGCGCCGCACGCGCGGTCACCACCGTGCCCGGTGGCGACGGCGCGATCCGAGAGATCGCCAGCTGGATCCTCGGCCCCTCTCTCGACTCCCTCGACAAGTAAGGAACGTCTCCACCATGAGCAACAACTCCCGTCTGCGCACGTTCGGTTCGAAGACCGCCGGCCCGGGTCACCCCGTCTACGTCGTCGGCGAGATCGGCATCAACCACAACGGCGAGCTCGAGAACGCCTTCAAGCTGATCGACGCCGCCGCCGAAGCCGGCTGCGACGCGGTCAAGTTCCAGAAGCGCACCCCGGAGATCTGCACCCCGCGCGACCAGTGGGACATCGAGCGCGACACCCCCTGGGGCCGCATGACCTACATCGACTACCGCCACCGCGTGGAGTTCGGCGAGGACGAGTACCGCCAGATCGACGAGTACGCCAGGACCAGGAACATCGACTGGTTCGCCTCCCCGTGGGACACCGAGGCCGTCGCGTTCCTGGAGAAGTTCGACGTACCCGCCCACAAGGTCGCCTCCGCGTCCCTGACCGACGACGAGCTGCTGCGCGCCCTGCGCGGCACCGGCCGCACGGTCATCCTCTCCACCGGCATGTCCACCCCGAAGCAGATCCGCCACGCGGTCGAGGTCCTGGGCAGCGACAACATCCTGCTCTGCCACGCCACCTCCACCTACCCGGCGAAGGCCGAGGAGCTCAACCTGCGGGTCATCAACACCCTCCAGGCCGAGTACCCGAACGTCCCGATCGGCTACTCCGGCCACGAGACCGGCCTGCAGACCACGCTCGCCGCGGTCGCCCTCGGCGCCACCTTCGTCGAGCGCCACATCACCCTCGACCGCGCCATGTGGGGCTCCGACCAGGCCGCCTCCGTCGAGCCGGGCGGCCTCACCCGCCTGGTCCGCGACATCCGCACCATCGAGGCCTCCCTCGGCGACGGCGTCAAGAAGGTCTACGACTCCGAGCTCGGCCCGATGAAGAAGCTGCGCCGCGTCAGCGGAGTCGTCGCCGAGGCGGAGATCGCCGCGGCCGCGGGCGAGCCGGTCTCGGTCTGACCCCTGCCGGCTCCCACCCGAATCCCCCGCACGCCTGACGACGGGACGGTCGTACGTCGATGAGCCCCCGCGCCGGTTCCACCGGCCCCCACACTCTCGCCTTCGTGGAGAGTCCGGTACAGCTTCTCAACGTGCTGGAGTGGGCGCACCAACACGCGCCCGGCGCGGGGTTCACGCTCGTGGTCCTGTCCCCGATCGACCCGATGACCCGGGGGCAGCTGCGCCGTATGGCCGAGCTGGCCCGCGAGGAGGGCCACCAGGTCCGCTGGGAGGAGGCGCGGGGCGGTCCGGCCGCGCCGTTCCAGACGATCGGCGGGTTGTCGGGGATGCTCCGCAGGGCCGACCGGATCGTCCTGGGCGACCCGTTCTCCCGGTACGTGCAGCTGCTGCTGACCATCACCCGCGCCCATGACCTGGTCGTCGTCGACGACGGCACCGCCACCATGGAGTTCGTCGCCCAGCTCGCCCGGGGTGAGCGGCTGGTGCGCTGGCACCGCAAGGGCGGCCGCCGGGGGGCGCGGGACGTGGTGTTCGCACCGGTGTCCGCCGCGGCCAGACGCCGGCTGACGCCGGGCCGCGGACGGCGGGTGGAGATCTTCTCCTCCATGCCGATGGAGGAGACCCCCGACGGCGTGACGGTGACGGCGAACACCTTCGCCTGGACCCGGCACCGCTTCGGCCCGCCCCGGATCACCAAGGGCGCCGACATGGTCGGTACGTCCCTGGTGGAGACCGGTGTCGTCGACGCCGACCGCTACCTCGAAGCGGTGACCACCCTGGCCAAGGTGCACGGGACGACCCGCTACTTCGCGCACCGGCGCGAGAGCACCGAGAAACTCCACCGGCTGGCCGTGGAGACGGGCCTGGAGATCGTCCGCCCCGACCTCCCGCTGGAGCTGATCGCCCGCCGCGGACCCATCGGCCGGACGATCCTGAGCTTCCCCTCGACCGTGGTCCACACCCTGCCGCTGGCCCTGGCGGGCACCGGGGTACGGGTCGCGGTGTGCGACATCGACCCCGGCTGGCTGACGGAGAACGCCTCCCCGAGGGCCCAGGGCTTCCTGTCGGGGGTCACGGACACGGCCCGTGACGTGCACCGGCTGTCCGCGGTGAGCGCGGTCAAGGTCGTCAAGGTGGTGTAGCGGGGCCGCCCGCCGTGGCTACCGCGGCTGCTCCGGCTTGCGGGCCAGCAGGAAGGCGCGGGGGCGTTTCGCGTCCGCGGGGGGTTCGAGGCGGACCCGGGCCTGGACGTCCAGCCCCGCCGCCGTGAGCAGACCGGCCACCGTCTCGGGGGTGCGCCAGTAGTAGTCGAGCGAGATCTCCTGGCCGAAGCGTTCGGCGAGATGCATCCGGTCGTCCTCGTCGGCGGTCTGGAAGCACAGCAGCACATGGCCGCCGGGGACCAGCACGCGGTGGAACTCCGCGAACACCCCGGGCAGATGCGCGTCGGGCACGTGGATGATCGAGAACAGGGCGAGAACGCCGCCGAGCGTCTCGTCCGGCAGGTCCAGGGCCGTCATCGAACCGACGTGGAACCGCAGCCCGGGGTGCGCCTGCCGGGCCAGGGCCACCATCACGGGCGACACGTCCACCCCGAAGACCGGCACCCCGAGGGCGTCCAGCCGCGCGGTGACGTGTCCGGGACCGCTGCCGATGTCGGCGACCGGCGCGGGGCCGGCGGCCCGCACCAGTTCGGCGAAGGCGGTGACCAGGGCGCGGTCCACCGGCCGGTCGCCCAGCCCGTCGGGGAAGGCCTCCGCGTAGGCGGGGGCCATCGCGTCGTAGGAGGCGCGGGTGGCGTGGACGAAGTCGGGGGTCCCGGCCCCGGGCCGGTGTTCTTCCCGGGTCCCGGTGTCCCGGGCGTCTGTGTTCCGTACGTCGGAGTTTCGGGTTTCGGTGCTCACGCTGCGGCACCCTAGTGCCGTGACCGGAAGGGTTTGCCGGGAAGCTCGCGGCGTCCGGTGCGGTGCATCGCAAGGCGGAGCATCGCCCGCGTACTGGATGTACTCG
>NZ_JBEXCW010000095.1:0-27777 GCF_040605435.1 Streptomyces sp. NPDC005574 | reverse complement strand
CATCTGTTCGAGCTTGGCAAGCAGGAGCTTGCAGTCGGCGACCGCGTCGTGCGCGCCGACATGGGCATCGCCGCGCCGTAGGCCCCGCCCGGCCGCATCGAACGGACGGCCCGTTCCGCCCGGCGCCGCTCCTCCTCGCGCCAGTGCTTCAGCTCCCGCGGGTTCAGCGGGAAGGACTGCAGCTGTACGCCGCCGAAGACCTCCTCGCCCGTGACCTGGCCCTCGACGGTCGCGCCCAGCCCCAGCGGCACCGCCACGAACTGGCGCACGGTGCCCTTCCCGGAGTTGATGCCGTCCAGCCACGGCTGACGCGGCAGCACCACGTAGTTCTGCGGATCACGGGACAGCCGGTCGCTCCACGGCCGGCCCGACACCGCGCACACCTTGCCCACCCCGACCTGGAGCGCGGCCGGCTCGGTGGTGCCGGCGAAGCTCAGCCACATCGCCTCGCGCAGGTACACCGGCAGCATCACGCCGCCGCGCGCCCGCCAGGTCTCCGGCACGGTGTCCGGATAATCCGCGACCCGCCGGACGGGGAACTCGCCGAGGCCCGGCGGCAGCGCGTGCGTGCCCGACTCGGGCAGCCGCAGGGTGCGCACGAACCGCACGGTCGCACCGCCCGGCAGCCGCAGTGTGTTCCCGTCGATCCGCACGGTCGTGTCGGCCATCCGCCCGCCCCTCGTCGTCACTCGGATCCTGCTCCCGTCCTCACCTGGAACGCGTGGCGGACGCCCGGCGGTTCCGGCGCAGCCGGGCCGGAACCCGCACGCTCTCGCGCAACCGGGTCAGCCGCGGCATCCGCTCGCGCTGCTCCCGGCTGACCCGGTCCAGTTCCTCGAACAGCCGGCGCGTGCGGTGCTCGGTGTCGAGCTCGTCGAGGATGCGGTTGACCTCCGTCAGCGTCGCGCCGTGCAGCTGCCAGTGCCGGGCGTCGCGCTGCACCTCCTCCAGGAGGAGCTGGGCGAGCTTGTCACGGGAGGTCGCGGCCTGCCGCAGCTCGGTGCTGAGACGTTCCTCCGCCGACTCCGCGCTGTGGCTGACGTCGGTGGTGACCAGCACCGCGAAGCTCACCACCGCGTCGGCGATCTCGGACAGCAGCCGTTCCACGGCGGCGCCCGTCCCCGGCGTGAACAGCGCGTCGGGTTCGCGTTCCTTCGCCAGGTCGGTGAAGGTGCGGGCCAGGACCCGCAGCACCACCGTGCAGATCTCCAGCGTGTCCAGGCCGGTGCGCAGCACGACCCGGTGCAGCAGCCCCTCGCGGACCCGCGGATTGAGCCGCAGGCTGTCCTCCGCCTGCCGCAGGGCCGCGTCCACCTCCACGATCTCGTGGTCGAGCCGGCGTGCCTCGTGCAGCCGGGCCGCCGCCTCCTCGACGCGGATCCGGCCCGCGGCCTGCTCGCCCATGCTCAGCATCAGCTGCCGCAGCCGCCGGGACAGCCCCTCGATCGACGCGCCCGCCTCGTCCACCCACACCGGTGGGGCGAGGACCAGATTGCAGCCGAGGCCGACGACCGCGCCGATCAGGGTCTCCAGGATGCGCGCCCACGCGGTGTCCCCGACGGTGGTGACACCGAGCACCAGCATCGCGCTGATCGCCACCTCGGGCACGTACTCGTCGACGCGCACCAGGTGCCCGACGGCCAGCGACGCCACGATCAGCAGCGCGAGGCTCCACCAGGTCAGTCCCACCAGCATGCTGAAGGCGATGGCGACCAGGACGCCGGCCACCACCGCGTTCACCCGGCGGATGCCGTTGGTGAGGGTGGCGTACAGGGTGACCTGGACGACGAGCAGCGCGGTCAGCGGCGCGGTGAGCGGCGCCGCCTCGGGACTCAGACGCAGGGCGACGACGTAGGCCAGGGACGCCGCGACCGCCGATCGCAGCGTCTGCACGACCACGGGCTCCCTGTGCCGCTTCACCAGCCGCACAGGGGACGCCGTCAACTCACGTACATCTCGCATCCTTGCGCTGACCCCTTCCACAGATGCACCGACGCTACTCATTGAGGACCGTGACTGTCCTCGACGCATCTGGGCCCGTACCCGCCGCTCGGAGGAACATCCGACAGGGGCGGTCGTCGTTCGGGCCGGGTGGAGGGAGGCGGCCTCGTCCGGAGGGCGGACGCCGTCACACGTCGAGGGAGGCGGCTGGTGCCGAGGGGACGTCGTCACACGTCAGCGGGCGTACGTCGACACGTCAGACGAGGAGCTTGTCCAGGAAGGCCGACAGGTTGCCCGTGGTGCGGGCGATCTGCTCGTCCAGGGTGAGGCTCTCCTCGAAGCGGCTCCCGCTGTCCGGGACCTTCCTGCCCCGGAGGTAGAGGGAGCAGGCCAGGTCGGTGCACATGTACAGGCCGACCGAGTTCCCCTCGCGGCCCGCTGCTCCCGCCTTGCGGGCCGTCATCAGGGACACGCCCCCGCCCCGGTGCGTGGTCAGGCACAGCGAGCACAGGCTGCGGTGCAGGAAGCCCCGCGTCGACGGCGGGAAGCGCAACGTGACACCGAGGGGCCGGCCGTCCCGCTCCGCGACGATATAGCTGCGGTCGGGAGCCCCGGGGTCGCGCCAGCCCAGGAAGTCGAGGTCGTCCCAGGGCCGCTCGGCGAGGTCGCGGGGCACGGCGAGTCGCCTGGCCTCTCCCTTCGAGCAGTTGACGAAGGAGTCGCGAACGGCCTGCTCGGTGAGTGCTTTCATGGGGAGGCTCCTGGAGGGGTGGGGGCGATGGACCACCGCACGCCTGAACATGCGTGCTTGGCAATTTCCTAGGGTCACTAGGTTTCAGCCTAGGCTAGACAGACGAACACGGGGGAGCCAGTGGATTTCCAGGAAGTCGGTTCCGTGCGCACGCGTGCCCTGGAGGCGGCGGGGTTCCCGCCCGGGTCCCTGGTGGGCGCGCGCCCGCTGACCGGCGGCACCTACAACACCGTCGAGGAACTCCTGCTCGACGACGGCAGCCGCTACGTGCTCAAGGTGCCGCCTCCCGAGAGCGTCCCGGGTCTGCGCCATGAGCGGAGCCTGCTCGTCTCGGAGGCGGAGTTCTACCGGGCCGCCGACCGGGCCGGCGTCACGGCGCCGAAGGTCGTGGGCAGCGGTGAGCGCCATCTGCTGATGACGTCCTGTCCCGGCGACCCCTGGGGTGACACGCTCACCTGCGCCGAAGAGGCCGGTCTGCGGCGGGAGCTGGGGCGTCAGGTGGCCCGGCTGCACCGGGAGACCGGGCCCGGCCACGGATACCCCTCCGGTGCGCTCGGCCCCCTCGCGGCCGACTGGCCCACCGCGTTCACCGCCATGACCGACGCCGTCCTCGACGACGCCCGCCGCTACCGGGTCCGGCTGCCCCGCCCCGCCGACGAGGTGGCCCGCGTGCTCGGCGCCGCCCGGCACGTCCTGGCCGAGGTCACGGTCCCGCGCCTGGTCCACTTCGATCTGTGGCGGGGCAACATCCTGGTCGACCGCTCGTCCGGGGCGCCGCGCATCGGCGGGCTCATCGACGGCGAGCGCATGTTCTGGGGCGATCCGGTGGCGGACTTCGTGTCGCTCGCGCTGCTGGGCGACATCGAGAAGGACGAGCCGTTCCTGGCCGGCTACCGGGAGGCGGACGGCCCGGCGGCGTTCGGGGGCTCCGCCCGGCTGCGCCTCGCCCTCTACCGCTGCTACCTGTACCTGATCATGCTCACGGAGGCGGTGCCCCGGGAGTTCGGGGAGGACCAGAACCGGTGGGTCCGGGACACGGTGGCCCCCGAACTCCTCGCCGCGCTGGACGAGATAGAGGGGTCCACGGCGACCCCGTGAGGGGCCCTGCGCGCGGTGCGTGACCCCGGCCGACCCGGCATTACTTCGTTCAGGGCGTGAATTAAGGGGGGTCGAAACTCGCGCCCGGTAGCCCGGCAGAGGTATCTTGCAGGTCGGCGGGGTTCGGAGAAGGAGCCACATGGCGGGGCGGAACGGGCGCACGGTACGCGACCTCAGGCGGGCCAACCGCACGGCCGTACTGCAACGGCTCTACTTCGACGGACCCCTCAGCCGTTTCGAACTCGGCCCGGTGACCGGACTCAGCTCCGGCTCCGTCAGCAACGTCGTCGCCGACCTCGTCGCCGACGGACTGGTCGAGGAGGCCGGCAGCGTCGACTCCGACGGCGGCCGCCCCCGCACCCTGCTGCGCGCGGCGCCCGACAGCGGTTACATGATCGGCGTCGACGTCGGCGAGACCCGCGTACGGATCGAGCTGTTCGACCTGGCGCTGACCGAACTCGCCCGCGTGCAGCACCCCCTGGCCCGGCAGGAGTACGAGGTCGAGGGCATCGTCGGCCACATCCGCGACGGCATCGCCGAGGTCCTCACCGCCGCCCGGATCGCGCCCGAGCGGCTGCTCGGCGTCGGCATCGGCGTGCCCGGCATCGTCGAACACACCCCGGAGCGCGGCGCGGTCGTGCACGGGCAGACCATCGGCTGGGACGCCGTCCCGCTGGAGGAGCTGCTGCGTGCCGGGTCCCAACTCCCGGACACCGTGCCCTACTTCATCGACAACGGCGCCAAGACCCTTGGTCAGGCCGAGATGTGGTTCGGCGGCGGCCGCGGCGCCCGCAACGCGATCGTCGTCCTGTTCGGCTCCGGCGTCGGCGCCTGTCTGGTGACCCCCGAGGTGGAGCACGGCCGGGCCGTCGAGTGGGGCCACCTGACGGTCCGCGTCCGGGGGCGCCGCTGCCGCTGCGGAGCCCTCGGCTGCCTGGAGGCGTACGCGGGCGCCGAGTCCCTGCTGGAGCGCTGGCGCGAGGAGGGCGGGCGCCCCGCGGAGGGCACCGACGAGGAGACCGCGCTGACCGACATGCTGGCCGCCGCCTACCCGCCGCAGGGCACCGCGGCCGACCCGGTGGCGCTCGCCGTCCTGGAGGAGACCGCCGAGTACCTGGGCGCCGGCCTGTCCGACCTGATCAACCTCTTCCAGCCCGAGCGCATCCTCATCGGCGGCTGGGCCGGCCTCCAGCTCGGCGCGCGGTTCCTGCCCGCCGTACGCTGGCACGCGGTGTCGTACGCCCTGCGCCACCCGGCCGAGAAGGTCACCGTCGAACTGGGCCGCCTCGGGCCCGACGCGGTCACCGTCGGCGCCGCGATCCTGCCGCTCGCCGACTTCTTCGCCCGCGGCGGCAGGCGCGCCGAACCCGAGCCGCAGGGGCCCCCTCCGGCCTGGCGCACCGCCCTCCAGGAGCGCGCCCCGCACTGAGGTTTCGCTGGTCACCGCGGGGTACTCGCCACTCCCGAGCCCAGGCGAAGGGAGTAGGCCGTGGCCGACCACCGCCACGAAGGACCAGGTGAGAACGGCACACCCATCCCGCGTGACCTGCCGGACCAGCAGGCGCACACGGGGGAGGACCCGTGGGAGGTCGTCCCCTCGCGCGAGCGCGGCGCCACCGACGACACCGACGGCGGGGACGAACAGGGCGCGGCCGGCGGACCCGGTGAGCCGGGCGACGCGCGGGCCGCCGACGGGCCGGACACCGACGAGGCCGGCACGGGCCGGCAGGGCGAACCGCGGTCGGCGTCCCCGCACCCCGAGCACCCCGTGCCGGACGAGTCCACGGCCTGACCGCGAACGCGAGCGGGAGCCAGCATGGGAATGTCCGACCGGGTCCGCTCCTGGCCCGTCTACCGCCAGCTCACCGGCGCCGACCGCTCGGGCCGGGGCAGCGCCGCGAAGTCGGCCCGCACCGAGCGGCTGCGTCCGCGCACCGAGACCGCCGACCGGGTCGTGCAGTCGGTCTGCCCGTACTGAGCCGTCGGCTGCGCCCAGCAGGTCTACGTCAAGGACGAGAAGGTCGTCCAGATCGAGGGGGACCCCGACTCCCCGATCAGCCGCGGCCGGCTGTGCCCCAAGGGCTCCGCCACCCTCCAGCTCACCACCGGGCCCGCGCGCCGCCACGAGGTCCTCCACCGGCGCCCGCACGGCACCGACTGGGAGCCCCTCGAGCTGGACACCGCGATGGACATGGTCGCCGAGACGTGGCGGGAGGGCCGGGCCGGCACCCTGCTGCGGACCGCGCGCGTGCTGACCGTCGCGGGCGCGGCGGGCGCCGTCCTGCTCGGGGAGCACCGCGCCGCCGCCGTCACCTCCGGGCTGGCCCTCCTCGCCGGCTCGGCCTGCACCCGCTTCGGCGTCTTCGCAGCCGGCGTCGCCTCGGCCCGCGACCCGGAATACACGGTGCTCCCCCAACGCGAACACCTGGAGCGGCGACGGGCGGAGGAGCAGGCCGGACGGGAGGACTGAGCGCCGCGTCGGCGGGGACGCCTGCGGAACCGATGGCGGAGTCGCGATCGTGTGCCGTCGGCCGGCGGGCTGTCCCGCGGACGGGCTGAGCACCGGGTCCGCCGGCGCCTGCGGCTGCCGCGCACCGGGGCCCTCGGCGGGTGCCGTCGGCCGCCGGGCGGGGTTCGACGTCGAGGCCGGGAGAGCTGCGCTCCGGGTCGTCGGCGCGCCTGTGAAGGCCGGGCGCCGGAGCTCCGGCCGGGTGCCGTCAGCCGCCGGGCGGTGGGGTGTCCAGGCCGGAGCGCCGAGTGCCGGGTCGGCGGCGCGGCTGCGGTGGGGGAGCCGCGGTCGTGCGCCGGCGGGCGGGTCCCGGCCGGTGCGGTGAGGGCCGTGGCGCCGTCGGCCCGCGCACCGGCGCCCGGCCGTAAGCCGGCGGGCGGCGGGGCGGCCCGCGTCCGAGGCCAGGGGGTGGGCGGCCGTGGTGCCCGCCGGGCTCCCGCAGGGCCCCGCCGGTGCTGTCGTCAGCCGACCTTGCGGCCCCGCATCGGCTCGGTGTCCGCGCCCTCCCCGTGTTGCATGCCCTGGAGGAACTCCGTCAGGACCTCCGTCGCCGTGTACCGCGGGCGCCAGCCCAGCTCGGTTCGCGCGCGGGTGAAGTCCATCAGCGGCAGCCTGAGGACCGCGTCGAACAGGTGGGGCGAGGCGGGCAGCAGACGCAGCCCCCACGCGGCGGCGATCGCCGACCGGGCCGCCGTACGCGGCAGCCGCACCGGGCGGACGCCGAGCAGCTCGCCCAGCAGGTCCGCGTCGACCGGCGGATCGGCCGCCAGGTTGAACGCTCCGCGGACGTCCGTGCGCAGCGCCAGCCGGTACGCCTCGGCCGCGTCGTCGGTGTGCAGCGCCTGCACCCGCAGCCCCGGGATGTCCGGGAGGAAGGGCAGCAGCTCGGGGCGCGCCAGCGGGCCCGGCAGGAAGCGGCCGCCGAAGATGCGCCGCTGCTCGCTCGCCGAGGCCCGCTTGAACAGGAACGCGGGCCGCATCCGCACCACACGGACGCCGGGGTGCTCGTGCTCGAAGGCGTCCAGGGCCCGCTCCAGGTAGGCCTTCTCCCGGCAGTACGCGGCGTCCGGCCAGCCGTGCGTCGGCCACGACTCGTCCACCGCGTGGTCCTTGGGCCCCGGCGAGTACGCGCCCACCGACGAGGCGTGCACCAGCGTCGGCACACCGGCCGCCGCCACCGCCTCGAACACCCGGATGGAACCCAGCACGTTGGTGCGCCAGGTCGTCGCCGGGTCGTGCGTCGGCTGGAACGCCCAGGCCAGATGGATCACCGCGGAGGCGCCGGTGAACTCCTTGACCAGGTCGGTCTGCGCGGAGGCGAGGTCGACCGCGGACCAGTCCGTCTTCCGGGGCGACCAGTCCGGCAGCCGGCGCGCGAGCCCCCGCACGGACCCGACGTCGGGGTCCTCGGAGAGCAGGCGCACCACGCTGGTCCCTACGTTGCCGGTGGCGCCCGTGACGACGATGGTGCTGCCCGTTGCGCTGTTCACCTTCGGCTCCTCTCGGCCGCGAGTCCCAGGCCCTGCCCGGCCTCTTCCCCCGGGCGGGCAGGACGAGAGCGGGACCCGACCTGTCGGGGGCGTCCGGGTACCCGGACGCCCCCGATGCACGCGCCGGTGACCGCCGGGGCCGCGCCGCGCCGAGGAGGGGCGGGCCGGTGTCAGGCCCGGCCGGCGAAGGCGTCGACGCCGGTCCGCTCGGCGGACAGTTCCCACAGGCGGGCCGCCTGCCCGGGGTCGGTCGCCCAGTCCTTGACGCCGGTGCGCTCGCCGTCGGCCGGGGCCGGCTCGGCGATGTCGCAGTCCTCCAGATAGACACCGCCGCGTTCGGCCAACTGGGGTGAGGTCGCGGCCCAGACCTGGGTGGCGGCGCCCTGCTGCGGGGTCTTCAGGCCTTCCTGCGGGATCGGGTTGCCGTCCTCGTCGATCCAGCCGGCCGCCACCATCTCCTCCCGGGGCAGATGGCGCTGCAGCGGGGTGAGGATGCCGCCGGGGTGCAGTGCGAAGGCCCGTACGCCGTGGTCGCGGCCGAGCCGGTCGAGGTGGACGGCGAACAGGACGTTGGCCGTCTTCGCCTGTCCGTAGGCCGCCCACTTGTCGTAGCCCTCGCGCCAGTCGACGTCGTCCCAGCGGATGCCGGAGAAGTGGTGGCCGCGCGAGGACACGGAGACCACGCGGGCGCCGCCCGGCTCGATGGCCGGCCACAGCCGGTTGACGAGCGCGAAGTGGCCGAGGTGGTTCGTCGCGAACTGGGCCTCCCAGCCGGGCCCGACACGGGTCTGGGGGCAGGCCATGATCCCGGCGTTGTCGATGACGACGTCGAGGGTGCGGCCCGAGGCGAGGAACCGCTCGGCGAAGCCGCGGACGCTGTCCAGGTCCGCGAGGTCCAGTTCGTCCACCTCGACCCCGTCGACGCCCGTCAGGGCCTCCCGGGCGGTTGCGGGCCGGCGGGCCGGGACGACGACCCGGGCGCCCGCCGAGGTGAGCGCCCGGGTGGTCTCCAGGCCGATGCCCGAGTAGCCGCCGGTCACCAGCGCGAGCCGTCCGCTCAGGTCGATGCCGGCGAGGACCTCGTCGGCGGTGCTGCGGGCGCCGAAGCCCGATCCGATCTTGTGCTGTGCAGTGCTCATGTCCAGGACGCTACGGATTGGAGTGCGCTCGAAGTCAAACGACGCCGTGGCGGGGGCGGGCAAAAGGAAAGCCCCGACCGGACGGGGGAATCACGGTCGGGGCGGCACGGGTGTGGGCGCGGACGGCGGTCGCCTCTCGGCGAGTCGCTCCACAGGGCTTCAGCCGGACGATCGTCCCTGTGGGCAGAAGGTGAGGCCCGGGGACACTGTCCCGTCCACACCCACGCCCGGTTCAACGGCCGGCCACCCCGGGGAGTTCCGCGCTCTGTGACGGTATGGGGTGATCCGTGTCACTGCCACCGGGGGGCCGGGTCCGGAGCCGGCGGCACCGTCACCGCGGCTGGGGTTCGGGGACCGCCTCGGACCAGAGGTTCTCCGCCTGGAGCAGGAGCGTGCCGAGCACCACCGCGCGCGAGGCGTCCTGCCTGGCGTGCTCGCGCAGGCCCTCCTGCAGGCGTCGGTGCGTCTCCCGCGCGGTGTCCTCGGCCCGGCCGTCGGGACGGCCCTCGGCGGGGCCTCCGAGCAGGCGGCGGCCCTCCGCCTGGCACGCGTCCCCGATCAGCTCCAGCAGCCCCGCGTACGCGCGCAGCTGGGCCCGGCCGGGCGGGGCCGGACTGCGCCCCTGGTCGGCGGTCACGGCCAGCGTCCTGGTCAGCGCCCTGATGTGGCCGGTGACCCGGCTCCACCGCTCGTCCTCCTCCTCGGACGGGGCGGACAGCGGCGCCCGGGCGAGGGCGCGCAGCGGTTTCGAGGTCAGACGCAGGCCCTCCCTGCTCCAGCGGCGCGCCGAGCGCAGCGCGTCCAGACGGTCCTCCAGCCGCGCGGAGGCGTGCGACCAGTCGGCGGCCCTCTGCGCGTCCCAGTCGTCGTCGCGCAGCCCGGCGGCGAGGGTGTGCAGGAGGTCCCCCGACTCCCGGGCGAGCCCCGCCAGGTTCTCCCGTACGTCCCGCAGGTGGACCGGCGGCAGCACCAGCGCGTTGACCGCGATCCCGATCACGGCGCCGAGCGCGGCCAGCCCGACCCGGTGTCCCACCGCGGAGGAGCCGACCGTGCCCGAGGCGAGGGTGAACACGGCGGTGGTGGCCATGTAGATGCCCTGGTCGCCGAAGTGGCGCCAGTTGGCGAGGAGCATCAGCACCGGTACCGACAGGGCCAGGGCACCCAGTGTCTCTCCGGTGAGCGCCTGGGCCCCCGACGCCAGCAGGGTCCCGGCGCAGATCGCCGTGACCTGCTGCGCGGCCTGCCGCAGCGAGCTGTACACGGTGGCCTGCACCAGGACCAGGGCCGCCCAGGGGGCCATGAGGGCCATCGGGTCGCCGAGCAAGTCGCTCGCCACGAACCAGGCCAGCAGCGCGGCGCCCGCCGCCTTCAGCGACTGGACGACCA
Source organism: Streptomyces sp. NPDC005574 (assembly GCF_040605435.1). Lineage (NCBI taxonomy): Bacteria > Bacillati > Actinomycetota > Actinomycetes > Kitasatosporales > Streptomycetaceae > Streptomyces > Streptomyces sp. NPDC005574. The sequence continues at coordinate 17,463 of NZ_JBEXCW010000095.1, read as the reverse complement.
GGTCGCGTTCCCGGCCCGGGCCCCGCCCGACGGCCAGGGCGGCCCGGCCCACGGTCTGTGCCTCCCGGCGTACGGCATCCGTCACACGAGTCATCCGCTGTGGGTATCCCGCTCCGGCCGGTGTCTCACCTCCGGCCGGCGTCTCAGCCGAAGGGGCTGTCCGCGAGGGAGTTCAGCAGGTCGGCGGGATCGTCGTAGATCACCTGGGCGCCCGCCCCGGTCAGGTCGGCCCGGGGGATGCCGCCGCTCAGCAGCCCCACGCAGCGCACCCCGGCCCGGGTGCCTGCCTGCATGTCCCACACCGTGTCGCCGACGAACACGGCCCGCTCGGCGGGCACCCCCGCGAGTTCCAGGGCGTGTTCGACCGGCTCGGGCGCGGGTTTGCCCGCGTCGACGTCGTCGGCGCTGGCGGTGGCGCGGATCGCGTCGTCGGCGTCGATCGCCTCCAGCAGCGCACCCAGTTCGGCGCCGCCCGCCGAGGTGGCGAGCACCACCGTCCAGCCCTTGCCGTCGAGCTGCCGCAGCAGCCGCCCGGCGTCGCGCAGCGCCGGCAGCCGGCCGAAGTACTGCCCGTACAACGCCTTGTGCGCGGCGCTGAGCTCCGCGTCCTGGTCCTTGTCGCGGTCCTCGCCGAGCAGATGGGCGACGAGGTCGCCGGAGCCGAGTCCCACGGCCCGGTGGATGGCGTGCGTGGGCACCCGGTGGCCCGCCTGCCGGAAAGCCTCCCACCAGGTCACCACGTGGAGGTGGTTGGTGTCGACGAGGGTTCCGTCGACGTCGAACACGGCCGCCCGTTCCATACGCTGGTCCTTCCTCTGTGATGTCCGTCCGGGTACCACGTCAGGGGCCGCTCACGCCGGCCGGTGTGCGGCGCTCGCGGGTCCACGCCAGCAGCTGCTCCCGCGACCACGTGGTGACCACCCGTTCGGCGGGCACCGCGCACTCCTCGGCCCGCGCGCAGCCGTAGACCTGCCAGTCCAGTTGTCCCGGCGCGTGGGCGTCGGTGTCGACGGAGAACAGGACCCCCGCCCCGACGGCCCGGCGCAGCAGGCGGCGCGGCGGGTCGAGCCGCTCGGGCCGGCTGTTGATCTCCACGGCCGTACCGGACTCCGCGCAGGCCGCGAACACCTCGTCGGCGTCGAACTCGGACTCGGGCCGCCCCCGCCCGGTGACCAGCCGCCCGGTGCAGTGTCCGAGCACGTCGGCGAGCGGATCGCGTACGGCGGCCACCACGCGCCGGGTCATCGCGCGGGCGTCCATGCGCAGCTTGGAGTGCACGGACACCACCACCACGTCGAGCTGTTCGAGCAGGTCCGGCTCCTGGTCGAGCGAGCCGTCGTCGAGGATGTCGCACTCGATGCCGGTGAGCAGGCGGAAGGGCGCCCAGGTGCGGTTGAGTTCCCCGACCAGCTCCAGTTGCTCGCGCAGCCGCTCGGGCGACAGTCCGCGGGCGACCGTCAGCCGCGGCGAGTGGTCGGTCAGCACCGCCCACTCGTGGCCGAGGGCCGCCGCCGCCCTGCCCATCTCCTCGACCGGGCTGCCGCCGTCGGACCAGTCGGAGTGCAGGTGGCAGTCGCCGCGCAGCAGCGCCCGCAGCCGTTCGCCGCCCCGGGCCAGCGGCGCGTCCGACGTCTCCTCCAGCTTCTCCAGGTAGTCGGGCGTCCCGCCGTCCAGCGCCTCGCGGACCACCTGGGCGGTCTTCGGCCCGATGCCCTTGAGCGACTCCAGCGTCCCGTCGCGGACCCGCTCGCGCACCTCGTCCGCGGGCAGCGCGGTCAGCGTCCGGGCCGCCGTACGAAAGGCACGGACGCGGTAGGTCGGCGCCAGGGACCGCTCCAGCAGGAACGCGATCCGGTCCAGGGCCTCGACAGGGTCCATCGCCACCTCCTCCTCCAGGGTTCCCCAGCTCCGCGGCGCCCGCACGACAGGCGGCGCCGGTTTGTCCGCCGTCCCGCCCGGGTGGTCGCCGGTGCGTCGGGTGGGGACATGCCGGCCTCCTGGCGCGCGCGGGCAGGACGCCCGCGCCACCGGGGTCGGCCTGCTCTCACCCGGCCGGGCGAACACGGTCACGTCGGCCGCCCGGCCGCGCGAGGTGCCGTCGAGGCGGCCGTCCCGGACCTGCTGGGCCGCCGACCGGGCCGCCCGCCTTTCCGCCCGGCGTTCTACGCTCGACGCATGACCGAAGTCACGAGCCCGCACATCGCCCACCCGCGGATCACGGTGCTCGGGGTGCAGCCGAGCACGCCGCCCTTCCGGATCGTGGAGATCGACGGCCAGGTGGTCGGGGAGGCGAAGGCCGTCACCGACGTGCTGGAGGCGGCCGCCGCGTTCGGTATCACCGTCCACGACCTCGACGACCCCGACGTGGTCCGCTGGGTGGGCGGGGACAAGTTCACCTGGAGGCGCCACTAGGGCCTGTCGGAGCGAGCCTGGTCCGGGCGCGGGCGCGGGCGCGGGCGCGGAGACGCCGGGGCGCGTGGCCCCGGCGTCGGAAACGGCCCAGAGGCTGCCCGCCGGACGGCTCCTAGCCGAGGGTCCACTTCTGGTTGGCGCCGCCCGTGCACGTCCACAGTTGCAGCCGGGTCGCGTTGGCCGGGTTGTTGCCGGTCACGTCGAGGCACTTGTCGGCCTGCGGGTTGACGATGTCGTGCGCGGCGCTGAGCGACCACTTCTGGTTGGGGCCGCCCGTGCAGTCCCAGAGCTGGACGGCCGTGCCGTCGGCGGTGCCGCCGCCGGTGACGTCCAGGCACTTGCCGAGCGCGCGCAGCGTGCCGTGTCGGCGGTCGTGACCGACACCGAGTCCACGACGAGCTGCTGCGGGAAGGCGGTGGAGCCGTCCGGGTCGCCGGGCCAGTAGCCGCCCACCGCGAGGTTCATGATCAGGAAGAACGGCTTGTCGAACACCCAGGTCCGGCCGCCCAGGTCCGCCGGGGTGCGGCGCTGGTAGACGGTGCCGTCCACCGTCCAGGTGATCGAGCCGGGCGCCCAGTCGACGGCGAAGGTGTGGAAGGCGTCGGCGAAGGCCTGGCCGCCGGGCAGGGAGTAGCCCGCGCCGATGCCGCCGGAGCCCGAGTAGCCGGGACCGTGGAGGGTGCCGTGGACCGTGGAGGGCTCTAAGCCGACGTTCTCCATGACGTCGATCTCACCCGAGTCGGGCCAGCCGACCTGTCCGATGTCGTCGCCCAGCATCCAGAACGCGGGCCACATGCCCTGGCCGCGCGGGATCTTCATCCGGGCCTCGACGTGCCCGTACTTCGCCGAGAACTTCCCCGAGGTGTTCAGCCGGGCCGAGGTGTACTGGCAGGTCCCGTACCAGCACTGGTAGTTGGCGGGATTCTCGCGGCGGGCCGTGATGACCAGGTGGCCCTGGCCGTCCAGCGCGGCGTTGCGGTTCCCGGCCGTGTAGTACTGCCGTTCGTGGTTGTTGACGTTGTCGCCGGTCTCGACCTGCCACTTCGAGGGGTCGGCGGCGCCGCCGGCGGGTCCGTCGAAGGTGTCGGAGAAGGTCACGGCGGCCGCCGCCCCGGTGACGGCGGAGCCCGGCGGATCGGCCTGCGCCGGGCCGGTCGTGACCGACCCGAGCAGCGCGGCGGACAGCGCGGCGAAGAGGCAACTGCGGAGCAGGCGTGGTGGGGCCACGGCTCTCCCTTCCGGCCGGCGCGACGGTGCGCCGACCGATGTGGGGGTGGATGCGTCGCCTCTTGATTTAAGGAGTGAGATAAGGACGGGTCAATACCTTGGTACGGACCACCCGTTCACGTCGGCCCCGGCGGTCACACCTGGCGCCGACGCATGACGGTCACACCCGGCGCCCACGCATGACGGTCACGCCTTGCGCCGACGCGCGTGCACCGCCCGGCTCAGCCGGCGGCCCAGCAGGAGGTAGCCGATCAGGGCGCCGGTGGTGTTCAGGATGACGTCGTCGACGTCGAAGGCGCGCCCGGTGATCAGCGCACCCTGTGCGAACTCCACCAGCAGCATCACGATCGCGGTCAGCAGGAGCACCTTCAGGATGCCGCGCGTCCGCGGGGCGACGATCGGCACCAGGACGCCGAACGGCACGCCCAGCAGCAGGTTCCCGCCGATCTGCTTCACCGCGTCCCGCATCGCCGGCTGGTCCAGATAGGCCCGCAGGGAGTCGCCCGGATGCAGGTTGGTGTGCGTCAGCGCCACCGACGCGGGGGAGGGCTCCAGGGTCAGCCGCGCCAGGACCACGGCGAACGCCACCATCACGACGAACGCGACGAGCATCGCCAGCGTCCGCAACGGCCATGGGAGCGGGCGCCGTTCCGGCTCCGGCTTCGGTTTCGGCTGCGCCTTCCGCGGCGGACGCCCGGTTCCGGCGGTGCGTGTCCGCAGCGCCGTTCTCGTGCGTGAGGCTGCCCAGGCCATGTGTCCTCCAGTCGCCAACGTCCCTGCGTCTCACGCCGCTTACCCCCGAACGTGCCGACGATGCGGACGACTTCGGCCAGTTGCGGGGCGCCGGTGCCCACCCCGCGACTCACGTGCGGACGGGCGCACACGAGCGGCCCGGCACCGTGTCGGTGCCGGGCCCGCCGAGTCCCCGCCGCGCGCCGCGGACCGGTCACGCGCCGAAGGTCACGCGCACCTCCTTGAAGCCGAGGGAGCGCAGCAGGCCCTGGAGCATGCCGGTGGTGTTCTTCTCGGCGCGGGCGGTCAGCCCGCTCTCCTTGGCCGCGTCACCGATGTGCCGTACGGCGAGCTTCTGCACCGCCTGTTCGCCGTTCGGGTTGTCGGAGAACAGGTCGCCGAGCCGGTTCAGCAGGCCGCGCTGTTTGGAGACCGCGTAGGAGCGGTCGGGGTCCAGCGCCGGCTTGCCGAGCGCCGCGTGCGGCAGCCGGAGAGTGGCCTTGGTGCGGTCCTTGTCGACCGTCACGTCGTTGTCGCCGACCTTCCCGAGGTCGACATAGGCGTCGACGGTGCCCGCCCCGACGTACAGGGTGCGGGAGCCGCGGATCGCGTCGGGCAGGTACTTGGTGTCCTTCTCCAGGTCCACGACGACCTGGAAGTTGCCGGAGGCGGCGTCGTAACGGCTGATGTCCTGAATGGACTGGAGCAGTGCCGGACCCGAACGGTCGTGGGTCTCGGTGCCGAACAGGTCCTTGAGGCCAGGGAGCACGCTCAGCCGGATACCGGCGAAGAACACGACGAGCACCAGTACCACGGCACTCACCGCCTTCGCCCAGCCGGGCATGCCTCCGGACACGCGCCTGATGGGAGTCGTCATGGCGACGGCCCTCCTTCCTACAGACCAGATGCCCCCCAAATCCCGCGTCAGACCGTGCCGTTGGCCGAACGCCGCTGCGGAGGGGGCGGGCGGGGTGCACGGGCCGCGGAGAAGGCCCCGTTCCGGCGCGGGCGCAACGGGGTCGGCGGGCGTCCGGAGGGCCGGCCGAGCGGGCGTCCGGAGGGCCGACGGTGCGGGCGTCCGGCCCGGTGCCCGGCACCCGTGGGCGGGCCGTGGCCGGGGCCGGGCCGTAGCATGAGCCCGGCAGCCGGAAATGATCACGCGAGGAGCGGATCGTGCGAGACATCGCCGTGTTCAGCGGAAGCGCCCACCCCGAGCTCGCCCAGGAGGTCTGCGCGCAACTCGGAGTGCCGCTCAGCCCCACCCGGGTCAGCCGGTTCGCCAACGACTGCCTGGAGGTACAGCTCCAGGCCAACTGCCGCGAACGAGACGTCTTCCTGATCCAGCCGCTGGTCAGGCCCGTCCAGGAGCACCTCGTCGAGCTGCTGCTGATGTGCGACGCGGCGCGCGGGGCGTCGGCGGGCCGGATCTCCGTCGTGATGCCGCACTACTCCTACGCCCGCTCCGACAAGAAGGACGAGCCCCGCATCTCCCTCGGCGGCCGGCTCGTGGCGGACCTCCTGGTGGCGGCCGGCGCGAGCCGGGTCCTCGCCATGACCCTGCACTCCCCGCAGGTGCACGGCTTCTTCTCGGTGCCGGTGGACCACCTGCACGCGCTGCGCGAGCTGACCGCGCACTTCCGCCGCTACGACCTCTCGCGCACCACCGTCGTCTCGCCGGACCTCGGCAACGCCAAGGAGGCCGCCGCGTTCGCCCGCATGATCGGCGCGCAGGTGGCCGCCGGCGCCAAGCAGCGGTTCGCGGACGACCGGGTGAGCATCAACGCGGTCATCGGCGAGGTCACCGGCCGGGACGTCATCGTGCTGGACGACGAGATCGCCAAGGGCAGCACGGTCCTGGAGCTGCTGGAGCGGCTGCGGGAACTCGGGCCGCGGTCGATCCGGGTGGCGTGCACGCACGGGCTGTTCGCGGCCGGCGCCCTGAAGCGGATCGGCGAGCAGCCCGACGTGCTGGAGATCGTCTGCACCAACACCGTGCCGGTCCCCGAGGAGGAGCGGACGGACAAGCTGCGCATCCTGTCCATCGCCCCGGCGCTGGCCGAGGCGGTGCGGCGCATCCATAACGGCGAGTCGGTCAGCGCCCTCTTCGACGCGCCGCGCAGCCACTAGTGCCGCGGCACTGGACAGGCTGCCAGGGGGCGCCGCGCAGCCACGAGGCAGACGCCCGGGTGCCGTCACAGGGTGCCGGAGGCCGCCTCGGGCCGGTTCAGGGCGGACTCCAGGGTCGGGTGCGGGGGCAGCAGCCTGGCCAGCCCGGTGGCCCGCATGACCCGCAGGGTGAGCGGGTGGGTGCAGACGACGTACAGCTGACCGTCGCGGTCCAGGACCCGACTGCGGGCGCGGTAGAGCAGGCGCAGGCCCGAGCAGTCGAAGAACTCGACCCTCCGCAGGTCGATCACGATCCGGCTCTCCGGGCGGGCGGTCACCCGGTCGAGGTGCGGGATGATCTCCACGGCCGCGGCGATGTCGATCTCACCGCGGAGTTCCAGGACGGTGTGGCCCCGGTCCTGGCGGACGCGCAGATGCCGACCGAGCGCCGCGGGTTCCTGCTGCACGACGACGTCCCCTCCAACCGGCTCCCGGAGCGGTGGGGTTGCGGGTCACCGGGGCCCGGGTGACATCGCGCGGCGCGCGTGCGGACGCAGCCGTGTCCCGGGGCCCCGCGTGAGCGCAATTCCGTTCCCCGCCCTGCAAGTTACCCTCGATGGAGTGAATTTGAGCATGTTCGATTGACATATGTCTGTGAATTGAGTCCGGCGGCGATCTACGACAGGGCGTGCCACGCCCTGGAGAGTGCCTGCCGCAACTGCTCGGTCTGGTGCTGCGTGAGCTCCCCGACCATCCGTTCCTCCAGCTCGCGGACCGGCCCGGCGTGGCGGGCGAGCAGCTCGCGGCCCGCCCCGGTCAGCAGGATCAGCAGCTCGCGCCGGTTGCGCGGATTGCGCTCCCGGCGCACCAGGCCGCGCCCCTCCAGGGACCGGACGAGATCGGCGATGGACTGGGCGGTGACGAACGAGTCGCGGGCCAGCTGGGCCGCCGACAGTCCGTCGTGCCGCTCCAGGACGGTGAGCGCGGTGTACTGCAGCGCGGTGATGCCCGAGGGTCTGACCAGCTCGTCCAGGTGGGATCGCACCACCAGCTCCACCTGCTTCACCATGTAGAGAAGCGACGGGTGCGTCTTCGTCGTCTGCGTTCCGGTCATGAGTTCACCCTAGAGCATTGACAGGAAACCTGTCGTTAATGAGACTGCGCAGCAGGCGATGAACCAACAGGAATCCTGTTGGTTGAAATCTTGGCAATGACGCTGAGGAGTGGTGATGACCACCTTCGAGATCGAACCCGGCCGGCTGTTCGTCGCGGGACAGTGGCGCGAGGCGGCCGACGGAGCGCGCACCGAGGTGGTCGACCCGTCCCGGGGGACGGTCCTCACCACGGTCGCCGAGGCCGGGGCCGCCGACGTCGACGTGGCCGTCCGGGCCGCCCGCGAGGCGTTCGACTCGGGCGAGTGGTCCGGCCGCAGCGGCCGTGAGCGCGGCCGGGTGCTGCACCGCGTCGCCGAACTGATCCGCGAGAACGCCGACGACCTCGCCCAACTGGAGAGCCTGGACGTCGGCAAGCCGATCTCGCTGTGCCGCGCCGTCGACATCACGAACGCGGCCAACGACTACGAGCACTTCGCCGCGCTCGCCCACTCCCTGCACGGCGCGAACCGCGACACCGCCCTGAACGCCCTCGCCTACACCCGGCGCGAGCCGCTCGGCGTGGTGGCCGCGATCACCCCGTTCAACTTCCCGCTCATCCTGGCCGGCTCCAAGCTCGCCCCGGCGCTCGCCGCGGGCAACACGGTCGTCCACAAGCCCGCCGACGAGACGCCCCTCAGCGCGCTGTACATGGCGGGCCTGCTCCAGCGGGCCGGTGTCCCGGACGGGGTCGTCAACGTCGTCACCGGCACAGGTCCGGTCGTCGGCGAGGCGCTGCTGCGCCACCCCGGCGTCGACAAGATCGCCTTCACCGGTTCGACCGCGGTGGGCCGGCACGCCGCGAGCGTCGCCGGTGCGGCCCTCAAGCCCGTCACCATGGAACTCGGCGGCAACGCGGCCCACCTCGTGTTCGAGGACGCCGACCTGGAGAAGGCGGTCGGCGCGATCATCAAGGGCTTCGTGTTCAACACCGGCCAGTTCTGCATGGGCGGTCCGCGGCTGCTGGTGGCGCGCCCGGTGTACAGCACCCTGCTGGGCATCCTCGCCGACGCCGTCCCCGGCGTGCCGGTCGGCGACCCCCGGCTGCCCGAAACCGTGGTGGGCCCGATGGCGGGGGAGCGGCACCTGCGGAAGGTCGAGGAGTACGTCGAACTGGCCCGCAAGGAGGGCGGCCGGATCGTCTGCGGCGGCGAGCGCCTCGACCTCGACGGCGGCTACTACTACAGGCCCACCGTCATCGCCGACCTGCCCAACGACTCCCGGGTCGTCCAGGAGGAGGTCTTCGGACCGGTCCTGACCGTGCAGCCCTTCGACTCCGAGGACGAGGCCGTCACGCTGGCCAACTCCACGCCGTACGGCCTCGCTTCGGGCATCCAGACCACCCACCTCGCCCGCGCCCACCGCATCGCGGCACGGCTGCGGGCGGGCATCGTGTGGATCAACGACTGGGCGATGCTCGACCCCGCCGTCCCCTTCGGCGGGGTCAAGGACTCCGGCTTCGGCCGTGAGTACGGTCCCGAGGCGCTCGCCGCCTACACCCAGGTCAAGTCCGTCGTCGTCTCGCTCGGCTGAGCGCGTCCACCCAGTGCCGCGACGGGCGACGTTCACCCCGTCGAAGGTTGCCTGCCGCGGCACTTGCCGCAGAGGAGTTCCGCGATGTCCCTCACCACCCGCGCCGCCGTCGTCGAGTCAGGCGGAGCGCCGTTCACCCTCTCCGACGTGCAACTGGAGGAACCCGGTCCGCGCGAGGCGCTGGTCCGGATGGTCGCCGCCGGCCTGTGCCACACCGACCTGGGCGTAGCGGGCGGCGGACTGCCCTTCCCGCTGCCCGGAGTCCTCGGCCACGAGGGGGCCGGCGTCGTCGAGGCGGTCGGATCCGCCGTCACCGGCGTCGCCCCCGGCGACCACGTCGTGCTGTCGTTCACCTCGTGCGGGGAGTGCCGCGACTGCCGGGGCGGACACCCGGCGTACTGCGCGACCTGGCTGCCGCTGAACCTCATCGGCGGCCGCCGCGCCGACGGCACCAGCACCATCAGCCGGGGCGGCGAACCGCTCGGCGGCCACTTCTTCGGCCAGTCCTCGTTCGCCGAACGGGCCCTGGTGGACGAGCGCAGCCTCGTCACCGTCGACCGCGACGTGCCGCTGGAGTCGATCGCCCCGCTGGGCTGCGGTGTGCAGACCGGGGCCGGCGCCGTGTGGAACGTGCTGCGGCCCGCCATCGGCAGCACCGTCGTCGTCCTGGGTGCCGGCGCGGTCGGCCTCTCCGCGGTGATGGCCGCCGCCCTGACCCCGGCCACGCGGATCATCGCCGTGGACCGGGTGGGGGAACGGCTGGCGCTGGCCGGAGACCTCGGGGCCACCCACACCGTCGACGCCGGCGCGGCCGACCTCGGCGAGGCGATCGCCCTGCTGACGGACGGCCGGGGCGCCGACGGAGTCGTGGAGACCACGGGCAGCACCGCCGTGCTGCGCCAGGGCGTCGACGCGCTCGCCGCCCGCGGCACCCTGGTCGTCGTGGGCGCCCCGCCCTTCGGCACCGAGGTCTCCCTGGACGTCAACGGGCTGCTCGGCGGCAAGCGGATCGTCGGCCTCACCCTCGGCGACAGCGAGACGCGGACCGTCATCCCCGCCCTGGTCCGGATGGTCAAGGACGGGCGGCTGCCGCTGCACCGCCTGATCAGCCACTATCCGTTCGCGGACATCGGCCGGGCGGTGAGCGACATGAGCTCGGGCAGGACCGTCAAGCCCGTGCTCACCTTCTGACCGCAGCCGGTCAGTCGACCACCAGGACCAGCTTGCCCGTGGTCCGGCCGGTGTCACCGAGCACGTGCGCCTCGGCGGCATCGGCCAGTGGGAACGTGCCGGCGATCTCGGCGCGCAGCTTCCCCGCCTCGACCAGTTCGGAGATCGCCCTCAGGCCGGTCCGGGAGGCGTCCACCAGCATCCGCACGGCCCGCACGCCCAGCCGCTCCGCCTCCTGGTGGAACTCGTCCGAACCCATCGGAATGATCGAGACGACGATCCCGCCGGGGCGCAGTACGCGCAGCGACCGCGTGGAGTGCTCGCCGCCGATCGTGTCCAGGACGACGTCGACGTCCTTCACGGCCTCGGTGAAGTCGGTCTCCCGGTAGTCGATCGTCTCGTCCGCGCCGATCCTCCGCAGGAAGTCGTGCTTGGCCGCGCTCGCCGTGCCGATCACGTACGCGCCCCGCGCCTTGGCGATCTGCACGGCCACGTGCCCGACGCCGCCGGCCGCCGCGTGGACCAGCACCCGCTGCCCCGGCCGCAGGTCGGCCGTCTCGACCAGGGCCTGCCAGGCGGTCAGCGAGACCAGCGGCAGCGCGCCGGCCTGGACGTGGTCGATCCCGGCGGGCTTCGGCGCGAAGGCGCGGGCCGGCGCGGAGACGTACTCGGCGTGGGAGCCGTGCCCGAACGGGTAGGGCAGCATGCCGAAGACCTCGTCGCCGGGCGCGAACCGGGCGACGCCGATGCCCACGGCCTCGACCACGCCGGACACGTCCCAGCCGAGGACGAACGGCGGTTCGCCGAGGAAGCCCCCGGTGGCCCGGTGCTTCCAGTCGGTGGGGTTGACGCCGGCCGCCCGGACCCGCACCAGTACCTCGTTGGGCCTCGGCGCGGGACGCTCCACCTCCACGACGTCGAGGACCTCGGGGCCGCCGAGGGTGCTTTGGCTGATGACTCGCATGGTGTTCACAGTGCTCATGGTGACCAGCCTGCCGGTGGCGTCCCGGCAAGGAAATGGCAGAATTGCCAACCTTCGATATGATCGTGCCATGCAACAGGTGGAGCGTGTGGTGGTCCTGGCGCTGGACGGCGTCTATCCCTTCGAGCTGGGCATCCCCAGCCGGATCTTCGGCGCCGCCGACGGCCGGTACGAGGTGCTGACGTGCAGCGTCGACGGGCAACCGGTGCGCAGCAACGCGGACTTCGGCATCACCGTCGAGCACGGGCCCGAAGCGCTCGCCGCCGCGGACACGGTGGTGATCGCGCCGGTCTCGCCCGCGAAGGTCACCGCCGACCTGCCGGACGAGGTCGCGGCGGCCCTCGCGCACATCCGCCCCGGCGCCCGGATCGTCTCCATCTGCACCGGCGCCTTCGTCCTGGCGGCCGCGGGACTGCTCGACGGCCACCGCGCGACGACCCACTGGCAGGTCGCCGACCTCTTCCGGGACATGTACCCGCAGGTCGCGCTCGACCCGGACGTCCTGTTCGTCGACGACGGCCGCGTCCTGACCTCGGCCGGCGCCGCCTCCGGTGTCGACGTCTGCCTGCACCTGGTGCGCAAAGACCACGGCAGCGAGCTGGCCAACAAGGTCGCCCGCCGCTGCGTCGTACCGCCCTTCCGCGACGGCGGGCAGGCGCAGTACATCGAGCAGCCGGTGCCCGAGCAGGGCGCCGCCACCACCGCCGCGACCCGCGCCTGGGCCCTGGGCCGCCTCGGGGAACCGCTGACGCTGACCGACCTCGCCGCGCACGCCCGGATGAGTCTGCGGACCTTCGCCCGCCGCTTCCACGACGAGGTCGGCCTCAGCCCCGGCCGCTGGCTGATCCAGCAGCGGGTCGTCCGGGCCCGCCACCTGCTGGAGTCCAGCGACCTGTCCGTGGACCAGATCGCCGGCCGGGTGGGCTTCGCGACGGGCGCCTCCCTGCGCCAGCACCTGCACGCGTCCATCGGGGTGTCACCGCAGGCATACCGCCGCACGTTCCAGGCGGCGGCCCGCTGAGCGGTGAACGTATCGCCGCCCCGCCGCGTCGAAGGAGCGGAAGACGGACCGGAGGACATGGGGTGGGTATGCGCAGAGGACTCGCGGTGGCGGCGGTACTGACGGCGACGACGGCCGCGGGGTGCGCCGGCGGGGGGAGCGGCCCGGTCGTGGAGGGGACGCCCCCCGCCACGCCGTACAGCGGTCCGCTGCATGTGGCCTCACGGCACCTCGACCAGGACAGCGTGCGTGCCGTCCGGCTGTCGGCGGGCGCCGCGGGCCGGGCCCTGGAGTGCGACGGGCGGATCTACTCCGGTGACGCGGGAGGCGAATGGGGGAAGGGCGACGGCGGCACGACGCCGGAGGAGGGGCTGACGGCGTACTTCGACCTGGACGGGCCCGAGGTTCCCCGGCACGGCTACCGTGTGGAGCGCCGGGAGGCCGGGCGGGTCCTGTTCTCCTACGACGTGCACGGCAGGACCAAGGTCGCCGTCGTCGTCGCCGAGGACCGTGCGGGCGCGCCCGGTTGGGGGCCGGAGAGCAGCGCCTCCTGCGATCCGGCGGAGCTGCCGGCGAGCTTCACCGACGGCCTCGGCCTGGAGATCTGGACCGACGCGGACGGACACCGGGTGCCCACCACCACGCTGAGCGGCTACGCCGGCGCGGAGCACTGCGACTGGCAGGACGTCCGGTTCCTCGCCATGGGCCGGGGCGCGAAGGCCGCGCAGTACGTCCGTGATCCCGAGGGGGTGCTCGACGGCGCCGGCCTCACCGCCGCGTACGACGGGAAGGCCCGGCTGCCCAAAGACGCCCATGACACCGGATACCGCCTCGGCGAACGGGAGTTGTGGCTCACGGCCGACCGCTCCACGGCGTACGTCCGCACATCCGACGGCGTGGAGGCGTGGCCGAGGGCGAAGCGGTTCGTCGCCTGCATGTGAGAACCCGCGGGCCGGCGGGCCCCGTTCAGCGGCTCGCGTGCAGCGCGACCAGCAACTGCCAGACCTGGTCGGCGATTTCGTCCGCGGTGCCGTCCAGGAGTCCGTGCAGCCAGTCGGCCAGCACCCCGGCGAAGGTGGCGGCGACGGCGGAAGCGACCAGCGGGGCGTCCGCCGCGCCGGCCAGTTCCCGCTCACGCAGGCTGTAGGCGCGCAGATCCCGGTGCAGCACCCGGCCGAGCGGGCCGCCCCCGCCCGGGCTCAACAGGGCGCGGTACAGCCCGGCGTGCGGGGTGAGCGAGGCGAAGAACTCCGGCAGCGCGGACGGCGCGTGCACCGGATCGGGCCGGCCGCGCCAGGCGTGCAGCGCCTCCACCGCCTCCCGTACGACGTCCGCGCAGGCGTCGACCGCCAGCGACTCCAGGTCGGGATAGTGCAGGTAGAACGTGGCCCGGCCGACTCCGGCGCGGCGCACGAGCGCGGCGACGCCGACCTCGTCCAGGGGCCGCTCGGCGCACTCGTCCCACAGGGCCCGGCGCAGCTTGGCCCGGGTGCGCGCGGCTCGCGGGTCCCGCGGCCCGCCGTCGTTCACCGGGCGGCGAGGACGGCGGCCAGGGCCAGCGCGCCGGGCAGTGCCTGGGCGAACAGGATGCGCCGGTTGGCCGTGGCGGCACCGAACACGCCGGCGACCACGACACAGCACAGGAAGAACACCTGGACGCGGAAGCCGGTCGGGTCGGCGGCGATCAGGCCCCAGACCAGGCCGGCTGCGAGGAATCCGTTGTAGAGGCCCTGGTTGGCGGCCATCGGGGCGGTGGCCCGCGCCATCTCGGGGTCGAAGCCGTGCAGCCCCCGGCCGGGCTTCTTCTGCCACAGGAACATCTCCATCACCAGGATGTAGATGTGCAGGGCGGCCACCAGGCCCACCAGGACGTTCGCGACTGTTTCCATCGGGCCGGCTCCTCGCACTCATATGGACAGGTGTCCAGCATACATGGACAGGTGTCCATGGATTACCGCGCGGAGGCGCGGGCGGGAACGCCGACGGGACCCGCCCTCCGCACAACGGCCGTGCGCACAGCGGCCCGTCGCCGACTGAATCGGCGTTGCCGGGATATCCGAAGGGACAGGGCGCGGGGCACGAACGCCCCGCGCGCCGACCCTTCGGAGGAGACATGGCACTGGTGAAAGCGGGGGTGGTCGTGCTCGACTGTTCCGAGCCCGAGAAGCTCGCCGTGTTCTACAAGGAGCTGCTGGAGGCGGAGCAGACGCACGAGAGTGCCAACCGCGTGGAGATCAGGGGAGCGGACGGGACCCGGCTGGCGTTCCGCCGCGACGTGAACGCGACGCCGCCGAGCTGGCCCCGCCCGGAGAACTCCCTCCAGGCCCATCTGGACTTCGTGGTCGAGGACCTGGACGAGGCGGAACGCCGGGTGATCGGTCTCGGCGGACGCCCGCTGGACACCAAGGACGCCTCGGGGCCGTACGAGGAGCGCGGTTACGCCGACCCGGCGGGTCACTCCTTCACCCTGCGCCTCACCCCGTCGACCGCCCCGAAGCAGGGCTGAGTCAGTCGCGGCCGCCCTTTTCGGTGGCGGGCCAGACGCCGGTGGACCGCTCGATGGCCTTCGCGCCCGTGCGGTCCACCGCACTGCGCACCATGGCGAACAGGGCGCCCTGGACGGCCGCGGCCAGCAGGATCTCCCCCCAGCCCCGGTCCTGGTCCAGCGCGTCGGGCGCGTTGTCCTCGTGCCGGATCGCCTTCCACGTCTTCTGGAAGGCGAGGCCGGCGAGGGTACCGCTCGTCCAGCCCAGCACGAACCCGAGCGGCTTGTAGGCGAGCGGAAGCTTCTTCTTCTTGTTCTTGGCCACCTGTGTCTCCTTGTCTCGACGGATGCCGACGGCTGTCGGCGGATCTCGATGGGTCTCGATCGTTCGCTCCGCGTGCGGTGCGCGCGGCTCAGGGCCTGCCCCGGGCGGCGACCTCCTCCCCGGCGCGGACCGGCCGCGGCGGCGTCCCCTCACCGAAGGGACGACCACCCAGCTCCGCACGGTGATGCGGGGTCAGCCAGCCGGAGAGGTCCGGTCCCAGGGGCACGATCCCGGTCGGGTTGATGCCGGTGTGCACCTGGTGGTAGTGCCGTTTGACGTGGTCGAAGTCGACCGTGTCGCCGAAGCCCGGGGTCTGGTAGAGATCCCGGACGTACGCCCACAGCACCGGGTTCTCCGTCAGCTTCCAGCGGTTGCACTTGAAGTGACCGTGATAGACGGCGTCGAAACGGACCAGTGTGGTGAACAGCCTGATGTCCGCCTCGGTGATGGTGTCCCCGACGAGGTAACGCTGCCGGGCCAGCCGGGGCGCCAGCAGTTCCAGGCGCCGGAATACACCCGTGCAGGCACTCTCGTACTCCTTCTGGTCGGTGGCGAAGCCCGCCCGGTACA
This sequence comes from Streptomyces sp. NPDC005574, assembly GCF_040605435.1. Classification (NCBI taxonomy): domain Bacteria; kingdom Bacillati; phylum Actinomycetota; class Actinomycetes; order Kitasatosporales; family Streptomycetaceae; genus Streptomyces; species Streptomyces sp. NPDC005574. The sequence continues at coordinate 1,770 of NZ_JBEXCW010000095.1, read as the reverse complement.
CACCGTTGTTGACGTCCTCGTAGATGTCCGCCATCACCTCGTCGATCTCGTCCCGCTGCGCCGGGGGGTACAGGTCCGGTGCTCCTTCCCGGTGCAGGGCCGTCCATTCGGTGGCGAGGTCCAGGGTGATGCGCTGGTAGTCGTTGGTGACCAGCCGCCCGCTGGGCACGTCCACGATCGCGGGCACGCTCACCCCGCCGGGGTGGCCGCTCTCCCGCCGGTCGTAGGCCTCGCTGAGGTGGCTGATGCCGAGGACCGGGTCACGGCCGCCCGGGTCGAGGGTGAAACGCCAGCTGCGGTCGTCCTGGATCGGATCGGCGACGGCCAGCGACAACGCGTCCTCCAGGCCCAGCAGCCGCCGGGACACCAGCGACCGGCTCGCCCACGGACAGGCACGGCTGACCACGAGCCGGTAGCGCCCGGCCTCCACCGGCCAGCCGTCCCGGCCGTCCGCGGTGATCCGGTCGCGGAAACGGCTCGGGGAGCGCTCGAAGCGTTCCCTGCCGTAGGCGCCGTCGCCGTCCTCCGCACCGCTCATCGCTGCCTCCCTGCCGTGTTCCGCCGTGTTCCCGGTTGCCCCTGGGGTGTCCCGGGCGCACGTCCGTCCCGGTCGTACGTCCCTGGTGGACGCGTTCCCCGAAATCCGCGGACGGCACGGTGTGAGTCGCGGCGGCCGGGGCATTCGGCGGGGGTGACTGGGACAGCGACGGACCAAGAGGCAGACAGCAGGACCCGCGTCACCGTGCTGGTGGCGCTCGCGGCCAATCTCGTGATCGCCGTCGCCAAGGCGGTGGGCGGCCTCTTCGCGGGTTCGCCCGCACTGCTGTCGGAGGCGGCGCACTCCGTGGCCGACAGCCTCAACGAGGTCTTCCTTCTGGCCGCGCTGCGCCGCAGCCGGCGCCCCGCAGACCAGCGGCACCCCTTCGGCTACGGCAAGGAACGGTTCTTCTGGTCGCTCATCGCGGCCGTCGGGATCTTCGTGATGGGCGGCTGCTTCTCCTTCTTCCAGGGTGTCGAGGCCCTGCGCAACGGCGCGGAGGAGGAGCTGAGCGGCTATGTGGTGGGCCTGATCGTGCTCGCGGTGGCCCTGGTCGCCGAGGGCGTCTCGCTGCTGCGGGCCCTGCACCAGGTACGCCGGCAGGGCGGCTCGGCCGGCCTGCGCGACCCCGCCCTGCGCACGGTCGTCGCCGAGGACGGCACGGCGGTGCTCGGCGTGACCCTCGCGATGATCGGCATGGCCCTGCACATGGTCACCGGGCAGGTCGTGTGGGAGGCCTCCGCCTCCCTCGCCATCGGCGTGCTGCTGGTGTACGTGGCCTACCGGCTGGGCCGCGACGCCCGTGACCAGCTGATCGGCGAGGCCATGGACCCGGAGACCACCGGCCGTATCCGCGAACTGCTGCGGGCGCAGCCCGAGATCGACAGCGTGGAGGCGCTGCTCACGATGAAGGTGGGCCTCGACTCGACGCTGGTGGCCGCCCGGGTGGACCTGGTGCCGGGCCTGGACAGCGAGCGGGTCGAGGAGGTCGCCGTGCGCATCAAGCGGTCCGTGGCCGGGATGGTGCCGGAGGCGGGCGAGATCTTCCTCGACGTGACGGACCGGGCGGCGAACCGGACGCACGAAAGCCCCGCCGCGACGGGGGAGCGCGGCGGGGCCTGACCCTCGCGTGCCCCGCGTTCACCGGTCCATGCGCACCGGGTCTCGCAGCCGTCGGCATCCTGCCCAAGACGCTGGTCGCCGCCGACGACGTCACGCGCGGCAAGCCGGAC
>NZ_JBEXCW010000094.1:13695-27974 GCF_040605435.1 Streptomyces sp. NPDC005574 | reverse complement strand
ACGCAGGCCCATACCGGAGGTGGCGTTCTTCGCCGACGCCCACGTCTGGACCAGGTCGGTGACGTCCGCGTTGACCCAGCCGTCCGGCGCCGCGGCGCAGCCCGGGTTGCCCTTGGTCTCCGTCGAGGTCGCCGAAGCGGTGGCTGCCCACGTCGGCTGGGAGGTCCAGCGCGAGGCGGTGGAGGCCTTGCCGGTGCTGTAGACGGCCCACGGATAGGCCTTGCAGTCGGTATTGCCCGAGTGGAAGTTCCACAGGCTCAACTTCGCACTGGAGACCAGCGAGTCCGAGATCGGCGCGGTGTTCCAGGTGATGAAGGAACGCGCCGTACGCGGCGTACCGTCACTGTTGGTCGTGCCCGGATTGCCCATGTCCAGCTCGACATCGCTGGACCAGTCGACTGTCTCGCCCTGCTGGACGTAGGTGTCGAACACGTTGGACAGCGCCGACGTCGAGGGGTCCACCGTGACCGGATACTGCGTCTGGGGGTCGGTGAGGAACTTGGCGTCGGGGGTGAAGACCAGATTGATCGTCCCCTTGCCGCGGGCGACCTTCAGCTTCACCGGAGCCTGATGGGTGTGCTCCCCGGAGACCTTGTCGATCTGCGCGTCCCACATCACCGGGGCCGGCATCACTGCCTGCTTCTTGCCCTTCTTGCCGGTGAAGACCAGGCTGCCGTCCTTGTTCTGCACCACCTTCAGGCCCTTGGCCTTCAGCGGCAGCGTGTAGGAAGAGCCCTCCGCCGAGGGCCGCTTGGTGATCTGAACGAACTGCTCGAACCCGGTACGGGTGGCTTCCACCACCACGTCCCCGTCCCGCACCGCGTCACGGTAGGTCGCCCGGTTGCCCTTCAGGGCCGGCTTGGGCAGATCGCCCTTCCACTGCAGTGCGATCTGCTGATCGCCCTCCCCCAGTGTGACCAAATCCTGAGCCTTGCCGGAGCCCCCAGCCGCCCGCTCGGTGGCCTTACCGCCACCGGCGAGCCGCAGACCCCGGGGATGAGCTTTGGGCTCCACCCCGCCGCCAGCGGCCTGCAGGTCCAAGTTGACCGCCCGCCAGACGCCGGCGTCTCGGAAACGCACCGGGCCCGCCGACAGCTCCGTGGTCAGCGACCCGTTGGGGTTGACCCACGTCGTCGACGTCTCTGTCCGCTCCCCCAACGCCTCCACTCGCTTGCCCGACAAGCGGGAAAGCACCCGAGCAGACGTCACATCAGCTGCCGCAGATGCGTACCGCTTCGCCTTCCCCCGCGTAGACGCTGCCACGGAGGCTCCTACCCCCGCCGCGAAGGCCGGCTCCGTCTCGGCGAGCGCCGTCACAGCCATGACCAGCGCCAGCGAACCGGCTATGCCCCGGCTCCACGACCGCCCAACTCCCGTCGGACCAGGTATGCGTCTGCGCCGAGCTTTCATCCACTTACTCATCCATACCCCCACGTTCACAGAAAGCCCACGGTTCACAGGCAGCCCAAAAACTAGCTGAGCTCAAAAGGCACCAAAAAGACACACAGAGGCACCAAGCTCCCCGGCCGCTAAAAGAAACATGGCAAAGCATTCACAAAAGCAAGAGAAGAAAGCGCAAAGAAATGCCTCTGGCATATGTAATCCAGCCAAATAAAGCCGTAATTCAGCCAACCCCCAGAGCTTGAACTCCCGCATGAAATGGGCGGCTTGGGCGCTCCTGCGGGGAGTTGATAAAAGCCAGATTGCCCTGAACTCCGGGGCTCCAGGCATCGAATTGCGCATTGCTATCGCCACGACGGGCAATACATCTGCGGTCACCTGACTTGCAAGATCATCCAGGTCGCAAATGGAGCATCAATGCATTTGCAAACAGAAGATGTCGCGACGCCCAGCGTTCTGCCCACCCCAGGGAGCAGGGCCTTGGCCTCAGGCATCCGGTCACGGCTCAGAGCGCAACTCGTTCCGCGAGGAGGACTCCACACCGTTCGGCGGCGTGCCCTTCGAGCGGAGCACCCCCGCGTCGGCGGGGAGAACAATCGCATCAGGGCGTCGATGACCCGGACACCGGCCTCCATGCCGTGCTCGGTGACGACGAGGCCGCACAGCCGCACAGCCGCAGGAAGGCGACATCCCAGGCCACCGACTGATTTCGCTGCGTCATGCGGGAGGGGGGCGCGGGTCTGCGGTCGTGTGCATGCCCTCCAGGAGCAGGTCGAGGCTGGTGGTGAACTGATCACGGTCGTCGTGGTCGCGCAGGTCGGGCGGAGTGCTCGCCGACCTGGTGGAAGACGAGCAGGACCGGCGGGTGCACCCGCTCGTACTCACCGCGGGCGGGTGCGGACCAGCCGGTGCGCCACAACAGCTTCTCGACGCCGTCGGTGTCCTTCTCCTGCCGCTGGAAGAACCGGGCGTACTTGTCGAATTTCGCGGATCGCGGCGATGAGGACTTCCTCGGTCTCAGCCGCCGGCCGTCGCCGCACCTACAGGGCGTTGTCCTCGCCCCAACACCTGCCGTTTCCCGCGCATCCCCAGGGGGCTCAGTCGCTCTGGGGCGTGGTCTTCGGTTCTTCGCGAGTGCGGGGCCGCTCCGACTCGTCCTCTCCGTCGGTCAGGTCGGCTTGGTCCGGAGCGCCACTGCTCCACGCGACGGGCGGTGTCGGCGCCGTGATCGTCTGCGGTTCGTCGGAACCCGGCTGGACGCTCGGCTGGGATCCCGGCGTGTGGGACGTCTGCGCTTCGTCATTGGAGTTCGTCATGGAAGTGCGTGTTCCCATCGTTCACATTCGAATGCCCTGATCAGTTCAACCGGTGTCATCGACCGAGCGCCTAAAGGGCTGTCCCGTAATCCCCGGCGGGCGCATGACGCCGGCCACGGCACCTCGCAGCGTTGTCGGATCGCCCGAATACGCCCAGATGAGGACGACCCTCCGCCTTGCGATGCATCGCATCTGAGGGTGCGGGCCACCGGGCCGCGGCCGCGCAGCCGGGTCCCGGCTCCAAGACCAGCAGGAGGAGGGCCGCGCGGAGATGGCGCCGTCCAAGGTGTGCCGGTCGAAGCGGTAGCGAACACTCGCGGTGGCGGGCAGAGCGCGGGGGATGACAGGGCGCAGGTCGATGCCGCGGGCCCGGTCGCGGCCAGGCGGCCGGCCTTCCCACCCAGCAGGCGCTGGATGGTGGCGGGCGGGACCGTGGCAAACAGGCCCACGCAGTGGACGCCGTAGTCTCGCAGCATCGCCGCCGGACGCGGGCCGATGCCGTGCAGCGCGTCGACCGGGCAGCGGCCCCAGCCACTGCGCGACCTGCCCCGGTGCGACGGCCAGGACGCCGCCGGGCCGGAACCTGAGCGGAGGCGGTGGCCCTTTGCCCACCCGGACATCGACTCCCAGCCGCGACAGGTGCGGATGCGCAGCACCTGGCCAGGCGGCCTGCGTCCACGCCGTAGTACGGCCGCGCACCCACGCCGTAGTACGGCAGCGCACCCTGCTCCAGCCCAGCAGGCCCATCGCCCTCCAACTCAACGCCCGCCAACGCCAGCAGCCGGCGCATCTCCACCGCCTTGAACAACCGCTCCGCCGCCCGCAACCGCAGCTCCCACCGCACGTACGCGCCTGTCCCCTCTCACCCGCCCGGGCCGGCAGGGGCGGGTGACGCCGCGCCCAGCAGCCGCTCACCGACCCGGGCATCCGCCCGCTCCCAGCACGCCTCGACCCCCTCCGCCGGCACATGCGCACACAGCCCGCCGTCGTCGACAGCCACACATGCCCCAGCAGAGCCTGGATCGCGTGGCGACGCCGGGTGGGTCCTCACGTCGCCCGGATCGCGTCCGCCGGGGCCGTGCGCAGGGCCTGGCGGGTGGGGAGTTCGATCGTGAGGAAGGCCGTCGTCACGATCGTCGCCGCGACGGCGGGGAGCAGCCAGGCCGGGCCTGTCGGCCAGGGGCGGTCGAGGAAGCCCTGGCCGAGGAGGGCGAGGGGGAGGGCGGAGAGGAGCAGGCCGCAGACGAGCGCCGCCGCGGCGATCACGGCCGCCTCGCGGCGCATCATCGCCCGGATCTGTCGCGGCGTCGTGCCGACCAGCCGTAGCGCGGCGATCTCCGCACGGCGCTGGGCCGTGGCCGCGACCAGTTTGTTGGCGATGCTGAGGAGGAGGTAGCCGAGGAGTACGACGATCGTCGCGAGGTTGATCCACACCTCGGGTGGGGTGTCCTGCTTGCCGCCGGAGGCCGTTGCGGACGTGTTCTCCAGGGCCAGGCCCGGGCGTGCGGCCGTCAGATCGGCCAGTGCGCGTGCCGCCGTCGCCGTGCCGTCCGTGCGGACGAGGAGGCTCTGGGTGAGGCCGGAGGTGGTGTGGCCGGCCATGAGGTCCCCGGAGACGATCAGTGAGCCGAAGCCGAGGCCCCGGTCGTACACGGCCGCCATCCGCGCCTCGGTCCGCGTGCCGTCGCCCAGGACCAGCCGGATCCGCCGGCCGAGTCCGGCGTCCCGCGACCCGGCGGCCTCGCTGCTCACGGCGACCGTGGCGCCACTCAGGCCGTCCAGCCCGCCCTCCCGCACCCCGGGGTCGAGGACCCCGGCCGCGTCCGGTGTGGCGATCAGCGCCGGTAGCGACTCCACATCGGGTTCGCCGAACATCTCGTAGGGCCAGATGACGGTCGTCGAGTCGACGGGTGCGGCGGACCGTACTCCGGGCAGCTTGCGTACCGCGTCCCGTGTGCCGGCCGGCAGGCCGCCGAGGGCCGGTGCGCTCAGCCGGTACTGGGCGAGCGTGCCGGTGCGGGTGTCCTGCGCGGTCGCCGCGAGGACGGTGGTCTGCGCGAGGGTGTAGGTCAGGACGAACACGACCGCCATCGCCAGCGGGCTGACCACTGCGGCGACCCGCAGCGGGTACGCCCGTACGTTGGCGAGGGCGAGCCAGGTCGGCGCGGGCGCCGTGGGCCGCAGCCGACGTACGGCGGCCGCCGCGGCTGTGCGGACCAGGGCCGGGCCGCACAGAGCCAGGCCGATCGCGGCGAGGATCCCGGCGATGGAGGTGGCCGACGCGCCGATCACCGTGCGGGTCAGCAGCGGGGTGACGGACAGCGCGCAGGCGGCGGCGATCAGCAGAACCCCGGTGAGGGTACGGCCCTTCGACGTCGTGCGCGGTTCGCTGCGGGACTCGGCGACCGCCTCCGTCGCGGGCATCCGGGAGGTGCGCCAGGCCGCGCCCCGGGCGGAGATCTGCACGGTCAGCGCGAGCAGGAGGAGGGTGGCGAGGGCGGGCAACGGGCTGACGGTCAGCGGGAGTTCGGGGGGCAGGACGCTTCGGTCGGCGAGCATGTCGTGGAAGCGGCCCGCGAGGAGGTAGCCGAGGGCCACTCCGGGGGCCAGGGCCACGGCGGCCACCACGGAGGACTGCGCGGCGGCCAGCCGGCGGATCTGCCGCGGACTCGCCCCGACCGCCCGCATCAGCGCCAGGTCGCGGCGCTGCCCGGCGATCGATACACCCAGCGCGCCCGCCGTGACGAACCCGGTGATCAGCAGCACGATCCCGCCGAGCGAACCGGCGAGCAGGATCAGCAGCGAGCGGGCCGTGCCGACGCCCGGCGCCACGCTCTCGCCGATGTCCGCGCCGGTGCGGACGGTCAGCCCGGTGCCGGCCACCCGGTCGCGCAGCGCGTCGGCGACCCGCTCGCCTGCTTTGGGCGCGGTGCGCAGGCCGATCAGGTCGTAGCGGTGCGCGCCGTCGCGGCCCGCGAGGCGTACGGCTGTGGCGTCGGCGAAATACACGCCAGCGCCCGGTGCGTCGACCACCGCGGCGACGCGACAGCGCACGGCGGGGCGGCCGCCCGCCACGACCTGGACCCGGTCCCCGGTGCTCAGACCGGTCGCGGCGGGGACGGCGATCTCGTCCGCCCCGGCCGGCGCGCGGCCGGTGACGCGCGGGCGGGCCAGCAGTTTGGTGGAGGACCAGCCGTGTCCGGCCGCCGCGGGGTCGTCGGCGGTCGGTAGGACCCCTCCCTTGGCGTCGACCAGCGCGGCCGGGAAGCCGAGGTCGCCGACCACGGCCGTCACCCCGGGCAGGCCCGAGAGCCGGTCGATCAGCGACGACGGGAGCCGGGCGCGCTCGGGGAGGGCGAGCGGCAGGTCGCCGTCCGGGTGGTACTCCTGGTCGGCCGCGACGACGATGTCCGCGCCGCCGAGTCGGCCCGGCGGTAGCTGTGAGCGCAGCCCGGACTCGGCCAGCACACCGGTGCCGGTGATCAGGGCGGCCCCGCCGAGTACCGCGCACACCACGGCGAGCAGCGCGGTGATCCGGTGCGCGGCCATACGCAGCGCGATCGGGAAGAGGGGGAGGTGGGAAGGGGTCCGGAAGTGCTCGGACATGGGTCAGCCCTCTCCCAGCGCGACGAGCCGCTCAGCCAGTTGGGGCGCGGTGGGGTGGTCGAGGGCCTCGACGACCCGGCCGTCGGCCATCACCAGCGCCTTGTGGGCGCGGGCCGCGGCGGCCGGGTCGTGGGTCACCATCACCACCGTCTGGCCCAGTTCGTCGACCAGGGCGCGCAGCAGCTCCAGCACCTCGTGCGCGCTGCGCAGATCCAGCGCTCCGGTCGGCTCGTCGGCGAACACGACGGCCGGACGGGCCGCCAACGCCCGTACCACAGCGGCGCGTTGCTGCTGTCCGCCGGAGAGTTCGGCGGGGCGTCGGCCGAGTCGGCCGGCCAGGCCGACGCGCTCCACCAGCACCGCGATCCACTCCCGGTCCGGGGCTCGGCCGGCGAGCCGCAACGGCAGCGTGATGTTGTCCTCGATGGTGAGGGACGGGATCAGGTTGTAGGCCTGGAACACGAACCCGACGCGCTCGCGCCGCAGTTCGGTACGGCGGGTCTCGTTCAGGCCGGCGATCTCGTGGCCGTCGATGCGGACGCTGCCGGAGGTCGGTGAGTCCAGCCCGGCCGCGCAGTGCATCAGGGTGCTCTTGCCGGAGCCCGAGGGGCCCATCACGGCGAGGAAGGTGCCGGGCCGGACGGTCAGAGACACCTCGTCGAGGGCCTTCACATCGCCCGGGTAGGTCTTGGTGAGGCGCTCCAGCGCGATGGCGGGGGCGGGCGCGGTGGCCCGTACGGCGGTCGTCGCGAGGTTCACCGGCGGTCGCCCTTCAGGCGGCGTACGACGAGGACGGTGGCCGCGAGTGCGGTGACCGCGCCGCAGGCGAGGTTCACGGCGACACTGACGGCGGCGTAGGAGGCGACCATGTTGGCGACCGCGCTGATCACCAGGATCAGCCAGAGGAGGACGCGGGTGACCTCGCCGCGGGTGACGGCCGGGGCGGGGGCGTCGCGGTGCGCGTCGTGGTGCGCGTCGCGGACGCTCAGTCGGTAGGGGTCGGTGGTGGCCATCGCGGGCTCCTTCGGCGGGGACTCGGCTGATGTCTGGGCCGGCGTCCCGGCTGATGTCTGCGACGCTACGGACCGCGACCCCCCTCGGCCGATCCCACCAACTGCCGGATCGGTAGTACAGCCTGCTGTACTTCACGGACTGCTCGGCCAAGCGGCCACACCGCTCGGCTGTCTCGTTGTGGCCTTCACCGCCGTCCATGCGCCGCCGTGGGCGCGTGTGTGACCCCGTTGGGTCTGCCGGAGTGCGGGGCGCGGGTGGTCTTCGCAGCATGGCGTCTGAGGGCCCCCGACCAGAGGGTGACGAGTTCGATCGGTGCCGGTGGGCTGTCGCCGGCACCGGTACGGAAGGACGACATGCCCATACGCAACCGCGGCACGGCTGCCGTAGCCGCCATGTTCCTGGCCGGCCTGACGGTGCTGAGCGCGCCTGAGGCCCACGGCATGTCCGGCGTGGCCGCCACCCGCCACAAGGCCCCGGCGGGGGCGGGCCGCCCCTGGTTCATCAGCCGCCCACCCTCCGGCCTGTCGCCAAGACGGACGGCCGGTGAGTCGCTGCCTGCACGCTCGACGGCCGGCACGCACACCGTCGCCTCCGGGAACACGCTGTCCGACATCGCCCGGCAAGCCCTCGGCGACGCACTGCGGTGGGAGAGTGTCTACTCCCTCAATCAGCAGAGCATCGAGGATGCGGCCCGTCGGCACGGGTACGCCTCCAGTGACCGGGGCCACTGGATCTTTCCGGGCACCGTGCTCACCCTGCCTCAGACACCGGCGGCACAGCCGCAGCCGTCCTCGCGCTTCGAGCCCGCCCCCTGCCCCACCACTTACGGAGAGCTGAAGGACACCCGCTGCGGCTTCCTCGTCGTACCGGAAAACCGGGCCCATCCCTCTGCGCGGACCCTTCGCCTGGCCGTTGCGCTCGTCCGCTCGGCGTCACCGAGGCCGCACCCCGATCCGATCGTGTTCTTCACCGGCGGGCCCGGCGCGGACGCCCTGGGGAACATATCGGAACTCACCGAGGCCGGGCTGAACCGCGACCGTGATCTGGTCGTCCTGTCCCAGCGCGGAACGTACTCGTCCCAGCGGCCGCTGACCTGTCCCGAGATCGACCGGTTCTACGGGGAGCGCGTCGGCCTCCTCTACGACGCGCCCTCCACCGGAGACCGATACGTTCGGGCGGCGGCCCGGTGCCGCGAGCGCCTGACAGCCCAGGGAGTCGATCCGGCTTCCTACACCACCAGCGAGAACGCCGCCGACGTGGCGGACCTGCGCAGGGCCCTGGGAATCCGCCGGTGGAACGTCCTGTCGCACTCCTACGGGACGCAGCTGGCGCTGACCTATATGCGCATGTTCCCCCAAGGGGTCCGCTCCGTGACCGTCGACGGCGTCGTACCGCCGTCCGTGGCGACGCCCGGCTGGACGTGGAGCAGCATGAGGGAGGCGTTCGACAACATCGTGAGAACCTGCGCGACCCAGCCCGCGTGCCGGCAGCGCCACCCGGACATCGGCGCCACCTTCCTGCGCATGGTGCGTCAACTGGAGGCTCATCCGGTCACCACACACGTGACGGTGCCGCAGGTCGGGACGGTGAAGGTGGTCCTCGACGGCGGGGCGCTGCTGAACTGGATGGTTCGCGCCAGTCACGCCCCCGACACCTTCCCGGTGGGCGTGGACGAGTTGGCCCACGGCCGCCCCGAGCGCATCGCCGAGCAGTGGGCGGCCGCCTGGCTCCCCGGCTCGCAGGGGATGTTCGCCCACGGATTTTCGCTGAGCGTGTGGTGCAGCGAATGGGTTCCCTTCGAGAGCCCCGCCGAACAGCTCGCCAAGGGGCGGCGAGCCTTTCCCGAGCTCCCCCGCTCGGTCCTGGCCCAGGCGCCGCAGCTGCCGTTCCTCCGTCAGGCATGCCAGGCCTGGGACGTCCCGAAGGCACCCGACTCCGTTCGTGCGGTCACTCGAAGCAGCATCCCCACCCTTGCCCTCTCCGGAAGTTTCGACGCCCAGACGGGGGCTCAGTGGGGGCGCTACGTGGCCCGGACGCTTTCCCGCTCCACGGTGGTCACCCTGGCCGGTGTCGCCCACGGGACGTTCGACACTCCGTGCGGGGCACAGGTGATCACCTCCTTCTTCGACGACCCCGAGAGCCCGGACACCCGGTGCGTGAACTCCGTGAAACCGGCCCCGTTCGTCACCGACGGTCAGGGAGCCGGAAGCAGTGAATGACGATCCGCTGTCGGCCGGCTCCGACACCGTGCGCTCCACGCCGTCTGCACTTCCCGGCCGCGCGCGGTGGTCTCGCCGCGGCCTTCTGAGTGCTGCGGCAGCGGTGGGCTGCGCGAGCGTCTCGCCGGGGACGGCGGCGACGGCGGCCGCGTCCCCGCGATCCGCTGTCCACGGCGGTGGCACCGGCGGTATGGGGAACTCACCGTTCAGCGCCCTGGACGCCAAGATCGAGGAGGCCATGCGGGCGTACTCGATCCCCGGAGCGGCGGTGGGCGTGCTCCTGGACGGCCAGGAGCACGTGAAGGGGTACGGGGTCACCAATGTCGACCATCCCGTCCCGGTCGACGGTGACACCGTCTTCCGGGTCGGCTCGACCACCAAGACCTTCACCGGCACGACGATGATGCGGCTGGTCGAGCGGGGCGACGTCGAGCTGGATGCCCCGGTGCGCCGCTACCTCACCGATTTCGCGGTCGCCGACCCGTACGCGTCGGCCCAGGTCACCGTGCGGCAGTTGCTCAACCACAGCGCCGGGTGGCTGGGCGACGACTACCAGGACTTCGGCCCCGGCGACGAAGCGCTGGCCCGCTTCGTGGCGTCCATGGCCCGATTGCCGCAACTCACCGCCCCCGGCGAGGTGTTCGCTTACAACAACGCGGCGCTGTGCGTGGCCGGCCGGATCATCGAGGTGGTGACCAACACGGCCTACGAGGCGGCGGTGCGCGACCTGGTCATCGATCCGCTCGGCCTCGACCACACCCGCTTCTCCAGTGATGAGATCGTGGGCTTCAGCGTCGCGGCGTCACACAACGTCGTCGACGGAAAGGCCGTGCTGGATCCGTCCTTCTGGCCCCAGCCACGTAGCCTCGCGCCGACCGGCGGCCTGATCTCCAGCGTGCGCGACCAGCTGAGCTGGGCCCGCTTCCACCTCGGGGGCGGTACGGCTGCCGACGGCACGCGACTGCTGAGCAGGGCATCGCTGGAACAGATGCGCTCCAAACCCGGCCCCGGCGGCACGCTGGTCGTGGAACTCGACGGCATGGGAGTCACCTGGATGCTGCGTCCCACCGCACAGGGACCACGGATCGTGCAGCACGGCGGGACCTGGCCCGGTCAGATCTCGGGCTTCCTGATGGTCCCCCGCCGAGGCTTCGCACTGACCTTGCTGACCAACTCGGAAGGCGGAACGCGGCTCCGGGACGAGCTGTTCACCGACGACTGGGCCCTCAGCCGGTTCGCCGGGGTGACCAACCTGCCGGCCAGGCCCACCGCCATGAGCCGTCAGGAACTGGCACCCCACGAGGGCCGTTACATCGCCCAGCGGATCAACGACGAGGGCGCCCTGGAGGACGCCGTCATCGAACTGACCCGGCACGACGGACGGCTGCGCGGTACCCAAACGGTCCGGGGCCCGGCCGGCAAGACCGGAGTCCCCTCCGACGAAGAGGACGCGGTCCAGGACCAGACCAGCGAGGTCGGAGTCGCCTTCTACCGAGAGGACTTCGCACTGGACCTCACCCCCGACGGCAGACCGGTCGGCACCCGCTCCGACTTCGTGCGCGGACCCGACGGGAAAGTGGCGTGGTGGCGCAACCACGGACGGCTGCACCGCCACCAGACACAGTGACACGACACGCGCGGACGAGGCTCCGGGGACCTCCAGGGACGTGAGGGCGTGCCGCCGCGCCGGTGCAGGCGAGCGTGGCGGCCGCGGCGGTCCGGGGGGTCCGGGCGGTCCGGCGCGCATGGCGGTCCGAGCGAGCATGGCGGCCGGGGCCCGGGACGGGCGAGGGAGCGCGAACGACGGGCATGCCAGGAGGTGCGCGATTCGTGGTGGTCGCCGTACGGATACGCCTTCGAACCACCCACCGCTACCGCCCCTCCCCACTCCCCCGGCCCACCTCGCCAACCTCCGGGCCCGGGGCCGGCCAGGCCCCGCCGGCGGCCCGGCGCCCGCCGGGCCGCAACGGACCCCGCCGCACCGCCCCTCCCGCCGAAGCTCCCGCAGGAGCGGACAGCCAGCCTCTCGCGAGGCCGAACGCGACTGATCGTCCCGGCACTGACGGCCAGCAGTGCCACCAAGAGGTCACCGGGCCCGGATCGCGGCCCTGAGCACTCCCCCCACCGCCGCCGAACCCTGTCAGCGACTTCTGGCTCACAGCCACCGCTTGGCTGCTTCGACGCTGTCGCCGCCGCTCGTGTTGAACGCGATGGCAGCCTTCGGCGCATGACGCCGGACCAGATTCACGACCTGCTCAAAGAGTGGCAGAAGCGGCTCTGGCTTGCGGATCCCACCCCCGATGACGACGACGTCCCAGTCGTGTTCGGAGAGCGCTGCAACGATCGCCGGCTCGGCCGACTCATCCAGCTCGATCAGCGTCATGGACGCATCGATGGAGTGTGCGCCGAATCGGGCCAGTTCCTGGTCGAGGGCTACTCGAAGGGCGTCTCCGTCCATACCAGGCACTGCACGCGGGTCAATTCCAAGAATGAGAACGCGAGGCATACCCAAGAGGACGATCAGCCATCCGCCCAGGTTCCCACGGCGCGCGGCCGGTATCTCAAGGACGACACCCTGATTACACCCAGGCCGCTTGACGGAAAATCGGAACGTCTTGCGTGCCAGTGGGGTGAACGGCACAAAGTTTCGCGTGTTGCGGACACCGCCCCCGCCATCCGATGAGGGCGCCGACAAGCAAGCTCATGGTTGCGATGCAACTCCCGAGCCAGGTGCTTGGGTTGACGCGACGGTGTGCGTGCCGGGCCGTCGCCTGCGGTGCACCCATACCGTATGCCGAGCGGCAAAGCGTCATTCTGTGACGCCAGTTGGTGTCCACGCCGGGTTGACTCCTCGCTGGGACACGTACGACCTCCACACCTGCCACCGGTCGCTACTGCTAGTGTTTATTCCGTCACGCTAGGCAACTAGCCATCATGTGCAGGCAATGGAGAACCGAGGGTTCCATGCGCAAGTTTCAGCAGGTCATGATCGCAGCAGCAGTGGCGGCCGGCGGCCTGTCCGCCGCCGGTGCCGGAACGGCCGTCGCCGACACCCATGGCAACGGACCGCAGGTGTTGGACCTTTACCGCCCCTACCAGGAGTGCAGCCCGCAGACGGTGTCGGAGAACGACATCCCGATCGGAGTGCTCGGTTTCGGTCAGACCCTGGACACCACCTGCGGCCAGTACAACAGCGCCTTCACTGGCTGAGGTCAGCAACGTCACCATCGCGACAGTCGCTGCGGGATCCCTTCGGGTTAACCCCGAAGGGATCGAGAGGCAGCAAGCGGCCGTCCTGCATCTCAGCGCGAACTGGCCAGATGGAGGGCAAGGACCGCTCGAACGAGGCCGGTGACCCCGGCCCTCGTACAGCGGAGCTTGCGGAGAGGCAAGCGGGGACCTGAGGGCAGCGCTGGTTTGTTCGACCAGGGCCCGGACCTCGGGGCCGATTGAGGCCTACTGACCGGCCCAGAGGGCGTCCCATCGACCACGGCAGGAGAGATGGGCTGTGCCGCCTACACCGCGGTAGCCCATGTCCCCCCACCCAGCAGGTGAGGCCGGCCTCGGCGAGGGCATCGATGATGTGGCGCCCTGTGCGGCCCGGACATCAGAAATGGCGCCCGCCAGACCATCCGCCTATCAGGCCAACTACTCAGCCCATCAGCAGAGTTGGAAAAGGGTCGGTGTCGCAGAACACGCCTGCGGCGCGGCCGAACGTGAGGGAGCGGCGCCCGGGGGCGCCCGCATTAAGGACACGCATCACATGTTCAGCAGGAAAAAGATCACGGCCCTCTCGGTACTCATCGGCGGGCTCGCCACGGCATCCACCGGCATCACATATGCGCACGCCGCGGGAGATCCGACATCTTGCACTCAGAGCCCTCAGGGGGACGTCATCTGCGTGCAGCACATCAAAGGCGGAAGCACCGGAGGCGCCATTCCTCATCAGGAGACCTGCTTGCCTGTGCAGCCCGTAACACTGCCCGCCGCGATGGGCAACGGCACGACACAGCTCGGCCCTCAGGTGACCTGCTCGCCCACCACGTCTGGAGCGCCTCGATCAATCGAGGGGAAGCAGAAACTGCCCGACCTCCTCTCCTGAGGAGCGCGATGGCTGCACCGCGCCCCGCCCTACGTGCCTCATTGGCGTCCACCTCCTACGGAGCAGCGGCGCGACATGGGGTGCAAATCCCCGAATAGTTACACTCAGTGCGCTTACGATTACGTCGAGTGGTCACTCCAGGCAATTTGTCTGGGTCAGGAAAGGGTCATTTATGCGTAAGTTTCAGCGCGCCGCAGTCGTAGCGGCGGCCGTTGCGGGGCTGTCCGTCCTCGGCGTCGGCATCAGCTTCGCCGACGGTACCGACGGCGCGCCTGTACCGGTCACCGCCGTCGCCAACTCGTCTGCCAACGCCGTGGCCGTCGGGGGTGGTTACTACTTCCAGCCGCAGGCGCAGCCCGCCGCTCAGCCGCAGGAGCTGGCCCAGCCGCAGGAGCAGGCCCAGCCTCAGGAGCAGGCGCAGGAGCAGGCCCAGCCGCAAGAGCAGGGCCAGCCGCAGGAGCAGGCACAGGAGCAGGCCCAGCCGCAAGAGCAGGGCCAGCCGCAGGAGCAGGCACAGGAGCAGGCACAGGAGCAGGCCCAGCCGCAAGAGCAGGGCCAGCCGCAGGAGCAGGCACAGGAGCAGGCCCAGCCGCAAGAGCAGGGCCAGCCGCAGGAGCAGGC
>NZ_JBEXCW010000094.1:0-13595 GCF_040605435.1 Streptomyces sp. NPDC005574 | reverse complement strand
ACAGGGCGACAACGGCTAAGAGCCGCGTTCAGAGTCAAGGCCCGCCGCGGGTCTCACTCAGCGTTCGGGGATACGGACCGAGCGGTGCGCTGAGCGATACCCGTGGTGCAGGTAGCCCGGACGCTGGGTTCGCGTCCGGGCTACGACCATCCTGCCGGCGGGCAAAGATGAAATTGCTTGAATTTCTCGGCGCGGGCAACGCCGGTCAATAAAAGATTGTTCCGATTCTACAAAGGACTGCAACGCATGCTCTTTTCACAGAAGGCTGCGGTCTCCGCAGCATTCGTCGGAAGCCTCGCCGCCATCTGTCTCGGCGCTGGGCATGCACATGCCGCGGGAAACCAAGGTGACTGCCCCACCGCGAAGGAGGGTGTCACGTGCGTCCAGAAGAGTGAGACGTACGTCGACAAGGACGGCACGCACGTCATCAAGCAGGACCAGCAGTGCTCGACAGTAGACCGGCCGCACGTTGTTACGCAGCAGGACCAACTCCTGGGCAGCGAAAGCGAACCCACCAAAGTGGGGCCGGTTGTGGAGTGCTCCAACACGGCCAAGCTGCCTGAGGGGTTCAAGAAACCGCACTTCGGCATCTGAGCACTCACGGAAAATGCTGGTCCAGGGAAGGGTTCCCGGACCAGCATTTTGTTTTCAAAGAGGCAGGGTGTACCCGAAGAAGAGCGGAGTCCCCCGTCCTCGGTTGGCCCTACTGTGCCGTTGCCGCTGTAGAGCCGAGCGGGACGTCTGGACGGCCGTGGTGAACGTTCTCCGGATGCAGCGCGATGCCGTCATCGCCGGCCAGGGCCCCAGAGTGGTTCCCGCAGTGACACGGACCAGCCAAGGCGACAATCGCTTCGGCGTGTGCGCCGTGAGGTCGCGTTGCTCCAGGTCAGGAGAGAGCTCGGCGTCAGGTCCCGGCGGGCGAAGCCTTTGTTCCTGCTGGGCTGATCCCCGTCAGTCCGGCCTGACGGATGAGCCGCTCGACCCGCCTGCGGCCGACGTGAACTCCCTCGCGTTTCAGGACGGCATGGATCCTGGGCGATCCGTAGATGCCGCCGGAGTCTTGGTGGATCTGCCGGATCCGCCCGGTCAGCTCGGTGTCCTAACGGATCCGTTCTCAGGGCTCCTTCTCGGCCTGGCGCCGGCGGTAACAGGTGGAGGAGGGGGATGTGCGGTTCCCGCAGGACAGACTCGACCCCAAGGTGTGGATGCCTATCGAGGAGTGCGGTCACCTGGGCCTGGTCGGGTCGAGCTGTGCGGCGAAAAAAGCCGAGGCCATCCGCAGAACTCGTTCGCCCGGACGCAGATCGCGCAACTCACGACGCAGTGGGGCGAGCTCTTCCTTCTCCCTGGTGGTGAGCAGGTCATCACGCTCGCCGGCGTCGGCCTGCCGGATTCAGTTGCGCAGGGCTTCGTGATGGACGCCGAGATCCCCGGCCATGCGGCGGATCACGGGATTCGGCTCGGCAGTCCGGTACATGAGACCCATCTGACCTTCAGTCACCCTTCCCCGCATCTGAGGGGAACCTCGAAACGTGACGGTTCGGCAATCACATCCTGCGGGACCCCGTGGTGCGACAGCTCACAGTTACGGCCTTCGCGTTGACCCCATGTTGCCGTGACGGAGCACAGGATCAGGCGAAGGCCGCTCTAACATTCGTTCTGTGAGCTCCTAGCCACCAAACTTGTTGCTGCAGCCCATGGTGGAGCCCAGCGACGTCTTCTGGCCGCCCGGGTTGCCCTCGCCGTTCAGCAGGTTGCCGCCCAGCCCGTTGCCGATGCCGACCTGACCGAGGATATCGAGGTTGATGTCGTGCGACTGACAGGTGCTGCTCTGCCTGACGTTGAGGCCGCCGCCGTCGCCCCCGCCCCAGCCCTGATCTGCGTGGGCGACGCTGGCACCCAGAAGTCCGACGTTTCCGAGGACGGCCAACAGGACGGCGGCCGTGCGGAACTTGCGCATGTCATCTCCAGAAGATGTGAAGTGAATGCGATCTACGAGGGATCGCCTCTATGTGACGAGGAGGGTCCGACGGCGTCAGAGCGGATTGCCCAAAACTGTCCAGCGCTGCGCTGTGCCGCCTCGGAAGTGGTTTGGCGCATGTGAATGGTCCCGGCACTTTGCCTGAGGCCCGGTGCCGGGACCATTCATGATTCGGCGTCTTTACGCCTGAGGGGACTTCAGAAGGCGCTGTTGTTGCAGCCCATGGTGGAGCCGAGCGAGGTGGACTGGGCGCCCGGGTTGCCTTCGCCGTTGAGGGCGTTACCCAGCAGGCCGTTCAGCACGCCGACCTGGCCGAGGACGTCGAGGTTCAGGTCGTGGGACTTGCAGTTCGAGCTCTGCGTGACGCTGAACTGGTCGCCACCCTCGCCGTGACCGCCGGCGTGGGCCGTACCGCCCACGAGTCCGATGCTGCCGATGGCAGCGACCAGAACGGCAACGTTGCGAAGCTTGCGCATTTTATCTCCGGGTGAAGGTGAGTTCTTGCGATCTGTAGATCGCGTTTACAATGCAGAAGAATAGCGACATATGCCTCGAATTGGACGACGACACGCCAGCCTCATGTCGCCAAGGCAATACCGAAGCCGTGTCGCAGGACGAACCGAGCCGATTCGGCCCAGCCCGCGCCCGGCGTCGACCGACGTGGCCGTCTGTCAGTGCTGCTGCACGCTGGCGAAAGAGTTCGTCTGACTGTTGGCCTGGGTGCACTCGACGCCCCGGGTCTGGGCGGCGGCCAGCAGGGCAACCGGGACGTTCGCATCGAGCAGGGTCTGCGGGCTGCACTCCTGGTACGGACGGAACAGGTTGGCCTGCCCCGCGGAAGCACCCTGTTGCTTCTGCGGCGCTTCAGGAGAGATGTGCGGGCTGACCTGAGGACTCAGCTGCGGATTGACCTGCGGGGAGACCTGAGTACCACGCGAAGGCGCCGCCTGTTGCGGAGCCGGCGAGCCATAGGTCTGCGCGGTCGCCTGAGCGGAAGACGCCGAGGCGGCCTGGGCGTCGGGCTGCGAAACCGGTGACGGTGCAACGCCGTTGTGGGCGGACGGGGTGACGGCCGAACTCGGGCCGACACCGACGCCGGACAGGCCGCCGGCTGCTGCGGCGACGAGCGCGACCTTGTGGAGCATACGCATGAGTTCCTCGGCTCTTCAATTGACCTGTACACGGAAGCTGATCTGCCGATGGGCAGCACAGCCTTCGCTGTCCTTGCTGCCCTATCCGGCTGCGATGGGCCATCCCTATCGCCCCGTGGGGAACGAAATGAACACCGCCTCGAAACGGGCGCCAGCGTCCGGTCACCCATTTGATGCACGGCACGCAAGCCGACGCCCAGGCCGGCAGACGGCAAATGGGTGACGACTCATCGAGCGCCGTGACCGCGGCGCCACAACCTCGTTCCTCGGAGGAGAGGGCAGCGACCGTAACCCAAGAAGAGGTGCAGGATCCGCTGCCAGCTCCGATACGAAGTCCGCGTGCTCCTCGAGATAACCGTAGCCTCCGGCGCGACGCGAGTGACACACCAACTGCACGCGTGACCGCATTGAATGCAATGGACTCACAATTCAGGTAACGAAGGACCGAGGGTTTCATGCGGAAGCTTCACAAGGCCGCGCTCGTCGTCGCAGCGGCCAGCGGTTTGGCCGGCATCGGCGCAGGCGGCAGCTATGCCAACTCACCGGAGAGGCACCTCAGTACCACCCCAGCATCGGTTCCGGATCAGCCGACTGCTCCGGCCGCAGCTCCCCAACCAGCCCCACAGGGCGCCCCGTCAGGACCACAGCAGACCGGATACGCCTCAGCCTCGGCCTCATCACAGGGAACAGCGCAAGCCTCCAGCTCGCAGAACCCGCAACAGGCCGCACCCACACAGGCCGCACCCACACAGTTCACACAGGCCGCACCCGCGCAACCGGCGCAGGCCGCCCCGGCGCAGGCCGCCCCGGCGCAGGTCGTGCCGCAGGTCATGCCGCAGGTCATGCCGCAGGTGGCCCCGCAGGTAGCAGTACCCCAGACCTTCGGCTCAGAGGGCCCGATGCTTGTCGCCCCGCAAGTGAACCCGCAGCTCAACCCTCAGGTAAACCCGCTCGTCAACCCGACGATCACGCCCACGAGCGCACCAGAACTGGCTCCGGTCGCCCTCGGACAGATCGCAGCGCCTCCCGTGGGACAACTGGGACTTCCCCGACTCGGCTGACAGCTCGCCCCCTGCACATCCGCAGTCCTGACTCGACAGGTCAGATCCGCATACTTCCTCCAAGGAGCTTCCAATGCGCAAGTTGCACAAAGTAGTTGTTCTGGGCGCCCTCCTCGGCAGTGTCGGCTCTTTGGGTGCCAACACCGCTTCCGCACACGGCGAACCGGGCCACGACACCGACAGCATCGACATCACGCAGGGCGTCGAATGCCGCTCGCACGACATGAACATCGAAGTGCTCGGCAGCATCGGCGCCCTCACCGGCCTGGCCGGCAACTTGTTGAACGGAGAGGGGGCCGCGGGTGCACAGCAGAGCCACCTCGGTTCCGACATGGGCTGCAACAGCCGGGCGCTCTGACCGACCTCGAACTCGCGCCCTCCACTCCGTCGGCGCAATGCCATTGCTTTACGCGTGGCGCAAGTATTGCCTGCATACCTTTTCGATTAGCCGACACCATCTCTGCATCGGGCGCGCGGAGGCGGCGTGGACGCGTGAAGCGTTCGCGCCGCCTCCGTTTTCCATGGGCCCGTCACCGACCTGCCGTCCGTCGCAGCCCGTCCTTCATGCCTCCGGGTCGGAAGCGACCTCAGCGGACGTGTACGAGGGGATGTCAAAGCGGCGCTCCTGTCCCATACCCCGGAGCTCGGTAGTCCGCCCAGACGTTGCTCGTCCGCCGCAACCGACGCACCGGCGAACTCGCCTTCTACCGCTGCTACTCAGCCACCCGGGTTCCGCTGTCCACCCTGGTACGGGTCGCCGGGCGCAGATGGACGGTCGAAGAGACCGTCCAGTCCGGCAAGGGCCTGGCCGGACTGGACGAACACCAGGTCAGACGCTGGACGCCCTGGCACCGCTGGGTCACCCTCGCCTTCCTCGCTGCGGTCCGCGCCGACGAACACGCCCGGCACCCCGCCCCGGAGGAGCTGATCCCGCTCACCTGCAACGAGATCCAGCGCCTGTTCGTCGCCCTCGTCGTCCGACCCGTGCACGACGCCGCCCACCGGCTCGGCTGGTCCGACTGGCGGCGACGCCATCAGGCCCGGTCCCGCGCCGGCCACTACCACCGGCAAGCCGCGAACCAGACATGATGTGCCGAGCACACTGGTTGGCAACTGCGCACCGCAGTTGGCTACTTCGGTGTTCCGCGGGCGAAGGGCATCTGTTCAGCCGAGGACCGCGGTGGCTTCGATCTCGACCAGATGGTCGGGAACGTCCAGTGCCGCAACGCCCAGCAGCGTGGCCGGCGGGACCGGGGTGATTCCCAGCTTTGCGGCCGCCCGGAAGATCCCCTCCAGGAGCGGGGGCATCTTGTCGGGGGTCCAGTCGACAACGTAGAAGGTCAGTTTCGCCACGTCGTCGAAGGAGCCGCCGGCCGCGGCCAGGGCGGTGCCGATGTTGAGGTAGCACTGCTCGACCTGCGCGGCGAGGTCGCCTTCGCCGACCGTGATCCCCTCGGCGTCCCAGGCGACCTGACCGGCGATGAAGACCAGCTTCGCCCCAGTTGCGATCGATACCTGCCGGTAGACATCGATCTCAGGCAATCCGCTGGGGTTCACCAGGGTGATGGCCATGCCGTCCGCCTCCTTGTCCGGGCATCGCGGGCCCGTGCTCGTCACTCCAGACCCTCGTGGTCTCTTGTGGTTACTCAGGAACCGTAAGAGAGTGGCTGCTGACATGGAAGAACGCACTTTTCAGTGACTGGGGAACCTGATGGTGACCAAACAGGTCAAGGGCCCGTCCGAGGAAGCAGACCTCAGGCGCGCGGACTCATTGGCGCGAGAGATCTTCTCCGACGTCGCCAACAAGTGGGCGTTCCTGATCATCGAGACTCTCGGTGAACGCACCCTGCGATTCAGCGAACTGCGGAACGAGATCGAGGGCATCAGCCACAAGATGCTTACCCAGAACCTGCGCATGCTGGAGCGCAACGGCCTGGTCGAGCGATGCGTGCACCCCACCGTCCCGCCGCGTGTCGAATACACCCTCACCGAGCCGGGCCAGGGCCTACGCGCAACCGTCGACGGAATGTGCAACTGGACCCACCAGTACTTCGGTCACATTGAGGCCGCCCGCCACCGCTTCGACGCCTGACTGCTGATCACGATATACAGCTGGAGTATGAGGTGTCGTGGCGTGCAGGATCGTCAGGAACACCCCCAACGGGCATCAGCGACGAACGGTCCAGTCCGGCTTTCGCCGCGGCCCCGCTGGGCAGGAACACGCCTGCCTGGTCTGGGTCGTGCTTCGACGCGGGGGGACCTGCTCATGTTGCGTCATCTTGAAATCTTCGTGCGCGATGAAGCCATGCTCACAGACCAGCCGAGGGCAGTCCTGTGCGCGTGTGGTCGAGGCGCCGGCGCCGTACCCTGCCGTGCAGCTGGGCGACTCTCTCCACAGCGCGCCGGTGGTTGGCGGGAACCGGGACAGGGCACCCTGACCGTCACCCCACAGACGCAGAGAACTCCGGCGCTTCGCGCCGCCGGGCTGTTCTTCGCAGGGAATCCCAGCCTTCAGGCCGGCCGCGAGTGCGATGCTCGGGAGCATATGATTTTCGGCCATGCTGCGCACGGTCACGTCCTCGATCACGAGCGTTTGATTTTCGCGCACGAGCCGAGTGGTCAGCCGGTGGAACGTGCACGTCAGTCCGACTGCGCGCATCGCTCGCATGGAAGCGGTACGCAAAAAGGCCCGCCTCACACAGTTCGCGGTCGCACCCACAAACTGGCTCGACCGCAAGGTAGAGACCAAACCGTGGCCGGCACCCCGACGAACACGTCAAGGGCCCCAGGAGGAAGAGCAGTGATCTCCTGGGGCCCAGAGAAGGGAATGCATGTACTCCAACGACGCTGCGCCCTGAAAGTAACGCGCCAGCCGGTTGGTTCTGCAGTGGCCACCGGTGCAACGACGGAGTCGGTGTGCGCAACGCACGAGGCACCCGTGCCGTGGAGGGAGGTGTTCGACGTCCGAACTCATGGGCACAGGTGCCTCGTTGATTCCTCATCCTGCAGCACTCGACCTGCCTCATGCGCTGGTCGAGTGGGTCACCATGCTCATCGTCACCCGTGAGGGTGACCAGCGTTGCAAGCTCCCGCCGCCTCAACGCGCGCTCGTCGTTCTGGTGTATCTGCGCAAGCACGACACCCCGGTCCAGCTCGCCGCCGACTTCGACATGTCGGTCGGCACGGCTCACGCCTACACCACGGCGGTGATCGACCTCTTGGCTGCCCGGGCGCCCGGCCTGCTCAGGGTCCTGCGCGAGTAGTGCCGGCAGCCGGGTCAGCGGCCTGGGCGAAAGCGGCGGTACAAGACCGCACCCGCAAAGAGGGACACGACGCCGCCGGCGAGGGCAGGGACAGTCAGATCCGCTCCTGTATGGGCCAGCGTCGACGCCGCCGTGTCCGGGGTCTCCACAACGGCCTGATGCTGGGGGGCCTGGGGGGCCTGGGGGGCCTGGGGGCGCGACGGGGCCGAGGGCTTGTGAACCGAAGTTGTGCGGGGGACGTGAGGGTGAGAGTGGTCACCGGCGTTGACCGACTGGTTGCCGAACGCTGGGTTACCCACGCCGACCGCGTTGACGCTGTTCCCAGAAACATTCACCGGCAGATCGATCGGGAGCTGCAGACCATTGCCTGAGATCAGCCCGGGCGAGTCCGTGACGCGGCCATCGGCCGATGCTCCGCCTGACGCGTCCGACCTCCCGTCGGTTTCCGCACCGTCGGCCTTGACCGTGTCCTTGTTTTGGCACACGTTTCCCATGGCCGGGTTGAGCAACCCCAGAACATCCACCGTGTTGCCGCACAGGTTCACCGCCCCGGACAAGGGAACCTGGATGTTGTTCCCGGAGAGCACCCCGGGCGAACCGGCCGCCGTAGCACCGACGTCAGCACCGTCGACTGCGAAGGCAGCGGACACGGGAAGCGCCACAGCCATCGCGCCGGATGCGGCGGCAACGGCGAGGACACGGTTTCGAGTAGCCCGTCTCATAGTTTGCACCTTCCTAGCATCACCGCGGGTACTTACCCGCACATCTGCAAACGCTGGAAAAGCAACAGGGTTATGGCATGCCACCTTCCAAGTCGCTGTGCTGGGCTAAGAAGCCCCGACAGATGCCGTCGATCATGTGACTGTCGGCGTGATGTGACTGTCGGCGTGGTTGCTCATTGCTCTTGTCGTTACGCCTCCCCGCTTTGAAGAACGGGGCTTCTGGCCATGTCGGGCTGGCGTCGCGCGGATCAGCCCGGCCCGCAATACGTTGATGGCTCCCACCATGTCGGCGTGGGCGGTGTGGCCGCAGGCGACGCAGTGATCTTCCGGCCGTCCAGTGGTTGAAGGTCCCCGTCACGGGGCTCCGAGCATCGCTTCGCGGGCTGGACTCGGCTCGGCCTGACGGCCGATGACGTGGTGCGACTGCCGGATTACTGCGCTACCTCACGCTGCGCTCCACGCCCGGATCAGCTTCTGATCCCAGCAACACCCGGGGCTTGTTTCCCACCAGTGGGCGACAAGCCCCGGGTTGGCCGGCTTGAAGGGTGGCCAGCCCCGGGCCGATCGGCCCGTCCCCTGTCACGGCAGGAACGGTCGATGTCCGACAACTGCCGACCACCGAAGGAAGGAATGATCAGAAGCCGTCTGAGCGCTGACGCGCCGTGCCGTGCTGCCAGTCCAACGACCCGGCCCAACTTTCGTCACGCCCGTTCGCGAAGAGCGCTTGGGGCACCGCTCATGCACGTCATCCGAGCGCTTTCACAGTGGCCAGCGATGGGGTGACGACGGGGTGTGCGCAACGCATGAAGTACCCGTGCCGTTGAGGGAGGTGTTCGACGTCTCAACTCATGAACGCAGGAGCCTCGTTGGTCTCCTATCCTGCCGCACTCGACCTGCCCCAACGCTGGTCGAGTGGCTCACCATGCTCATCGTCACCCGCGAGGGTGGCCACCGCTGCAAGCTCCCGCCGCACCAGCGGGCGTTGATCGGTCTGGTCCACCTGCGCAAGCACGACACCCTGGCACAGATCGCCGCCGCCTTCGGCATCGCGGTCGGCACCGCCCACGCCTACACCGCCGCGGTGATCGTGGAGCCGGTGTAAGCCCCAACGAGACACTCCGGGCGGGCAGTTGGCGGCCAAGCAGAAACCCTCACGGCGCCAGCCGTTAAGAATTCCCTTGTTCACGAGGGGTAGGAACCCAATGTGCGCCACCCATACAGCGGTTCGGGGCATTCAAGCGCACCGCCGGACAGCGACATCTTGTTCCCAGGCATCGCGACCACCCCTGCAGACAGGGCATGAACAGCCGTTCAATTACGGGGCGATGAGTGGGCCGCTTCACTGTTCGACGTGCCACACGTTCTGCTGATTTGCAGGCGACACGACAGACGGCGCTCGCACACGACTCCACCTTGATCAAGCCTGTGTTTTCCGAGAAGGAGACGCCACTGTGCGAATTTCTGATATTCAGCGCTGCGAGGTCCGGCCTGGACGGCTTGTGGAGTGGAGGTTCAGCGCTGCGACCGTCGCGGCCGCGACGGCGCTGCCGACGGACCCACGGCCTCCGGCGTACATCCAGGAGTCACACATCAGAACAGCGCGGTCGGTGCGCGAGGGGGGCTTGTTCGTGCCAACCTGGCTCGGTACGGCTTTCGACCTGCCCGGCCAAGTTGACCTCGACGCGCTGGAACAGGCCCTGCGCGGCTGGACACTGCGCCACGAGACGCTGCGCAGTGGGTTCAGATGGGTCGGCGACGAGATGCACCGGTTCACTCTCGACCGGGACGATGTCATGCTCTACCGCGAAGTGGTGGGCGACTTCGCCGATGCGGACCTGCTGGCCGGACATTTGCAGGACCGTTTCGACAAGGCGGCAGATGCTCTCGGCTGGCCCAATCTCATCTACGCGGCGGTCGTCCGCGAGGATTCCACCAGCGTGTATCTGGCATTTGACCACACCAACGTCGACGCATATTCGCTGCAGCGCATCCCGTACGAGGTGCAGGAGCTGTACACGGCACATGTCGCAGGGCAGCCTTCCACCACTCCACCGGTCGCAAGCTACGTGGACTTCTGCGAGCAGGAACGGGCCAACGCGAACGCCATCGACGACACACACGCAATCGTCGCGCGCTGGAGGGAGTTCATCAGCCGGTGCGACGGAAGGCTTCCGGAGTTCGCTGTCGATCTGGGCCTGCAGCCCGGCGGCATTCTGCCCGCCCAAAAGCTGATGCGCGAGCCGCTCGCCGATGCCGACGCGGCCGCGGCGTTCGAAACGTATTGCCGGCCCTACGGCGGTAGCCTGGTGGGCGTTTTGGCCGCGACCAGTCTGATCGTCCACGAACTCGGTGGGCAACCCGTCTACCGCACGGTCGTGCCGTTCCACACCCGACTGAAGTCCGCGTGGTCAGACTCCGTGGGCTGGTATGTCGGCGGCGCGCCGATCGAAGTACCTGCGGCACGAGACTTCGACGCCGCGCTCGCCTCTGTGCGGGCCCAGCTGCACGCCAATCGGTCACTGGCGCGCATTCCTCTGGCCCGAGTGCTGCGCCTCCTGGGCGAGGACTTCCGCCCCACATCGCCGGACTTGTATTCGATCATCTCGTATGTCGATGCCCGCCTCATTCCTGGTTCGGCCTGCTGGAGCGAACAAAAGGCATACGGGCTGCTCCGTGTGTCGTACGGCGATCAGGTGTGCGCCTGGGTCAACCGACTACACGAGGGGCTGTGGATCGCGTGCCGCCACCCGGACACGGACATCGCCTCCAAGAACGTACGCCTGTATATCGAGAAACTTCGAGAGCTGATCATCTCAGTTTGTCCTGCTACCTTTCACCAGCCGCAGGGCGAGCGTTGAGCGGCTTCTCACGGCCTCAAGCACGCCTGGGGCGCCGCACTGCCCGATGACCTCCTCACAGAGCTGCGCGCAACCCGACGAGGAGTCCGCGTCGAAGGGTGTCTACATGGCGATCAGCTGTTTGCTCACTCCGGCAGCTGGCGCATCTCCAGGACCCGCAGCCCGAACGAGCGGCAGCGGGCCAGCAGCCCGTAGAGCCGCGCCTCGTCCACGACGGGTCCGAACAGGACGGTCTGCCCGGACATCCGTACGTGCTCCAGCTCCGGGAAGGCGCTGGTCAACATCTGCGACATGTCCCCGACGACGCGAATTTCGTAGCGCATGAGTACTCTCCCTCCGGACCTGGGGAACAGGCGACAACACCCCGTTGCCAGCCATCGTCCGTCCGGGCGTGCCCCGCATCCTCAGCCTGCAGAGGTGATACGCCAGAGCTTCGCCGATGACCAGCCGCCGCATCCCCGACGCCCTCAGCAGCCTCACCGCCGTAACCCTGACCGCGATCAGCGGGGCAGGGTGGCCGGGGGTGTGGGGCGGAGCCCTGCGTCTTCCCTGAGCTGGCCTGTTCCCCTCCCGGCTACTTCAGGTTGAGTACGTCTCCGGCCGACACCTTCCGTGAGGTGCTCGTGGTGCCGGCAAAGTACCAGCGCCAACTGCCCCCCGAGGTGGCGGTCACCTTGGTGCTCAGCTTTCCGGCGTCGCCCGTCGTCACGGTCTTGACCGTGCTGTAGTGGGCGGCGCCCTTCTTCCTGAACTGGAGTTTGACCTGCTGCCCGGTGAACCCGTGGTACTTCAGGTCCTCCCAGTTGGCCCGTGACAGCTTGCCGGTGACACTCACCTTGGCGCC
This sequence comes from Streptomyces sp. NPDC005574, assembly GCF_040605435.1. Lineage (NCBI taxonomy): Bacteria > Bacillati > Actinomycetota > Actinomycetes > Kitasatosporales > Streptomycetaceae > Streptomyces > Streptomyces sp. NPDC005574. The sequence goes on along the minus strand of NZ_JBEXCW010000094.1, from coordinate 1,715 downwards.
CTTGGCGACCTCCTCGGGTGCGATCACCGTGGTGAGCTGGGCGGCGCGCTTGACCTTGTACAGGGCGATGCGGTCGGAGATCCAGTAGTCGCCGTCGTTCGCCTTGACGGTGGCGTCGACCTGCCAGACTCCCGCGGTCTTGTTGCTGTCGCTGTCGCTGTAGTTGGCAATCCAGGCCGGCGTGACGGTCATCGTGGCCCTGCACACCGACGTCGTCGCCGATTTCTTGGTGCAGGAGGTGCTGGTCCAGTCCACGAAGCCGCCGCCGGTGGCGCTGGAGGTGTTGTACGTGCTGACGTGCGTCAGCCCTTTCACACCCGAGTTGTCCTTGATGGTGAAGTCGATCGGGTACCGGATCGTCTTCGACGTTCCCACGATGACGTTGCCCCTGTCGTTGACGACGGTCTTCACCACCCGGATGTCGCCTCGCCCCTCGGCGCGCGCTCCGGTCGCCGTCGTCAGCACCAGGGCCGCTGCCCCGCCGGCCGCGGCCCAGGCCATTCTGCCTCGCATGATCCTCCCATTGTCGTGTTCGTGCCAGAGGAGGCTATGTGATCCAGGGACCTGCCGTGACGGTCGGTATACCCGTGACTCCTCCCCGTCCTGAAGGACGGGGCTTCTCGCTATGCCGGGTTGGCGTGGCGACGGACCAGCCCGGCCCGTAGAACGTTGGTGGCTGCGACTGTGTCGGCGTGGGCGGTGTGGCCGCAGGCGACGCAGTGGAACTTTTCCTGTCTGGGCCGGTTGTCCTTGGCGGTGTGCCCGCATTTGGGGCAGGTGCGGGAGGTGTTGCGGGGGTCCACGGCGATCACTTCCCGTCCGGCGCTTTCAGCCTTGGCGTGCAGGATCGTCAGGAACACCCCCCAACCGGCATCGTTGATCGAACGGTTCAGTCCGGCCTTCGCGGTAGCCCCGTTGGGCAGGAAGGTGCCCGGCCGGTCAGGGTCGGGTTTCGGTGCGGGGGCCTTGCTCATGTTGCGGATCTTGAGGTCCTCGTGCGCGATGAAGTCGTGCGCGCGCACCAGGCCGAGAGCAGTCTTGTGCGCGTGGTCGAGGCGCTGACGCCGTACCTTGCCGTGCAACTCGGCAACCTTGTCCACCGCGCGCTGGTGGTTGGCGGTGCGGTCCTTGGCCTTGCGGCGCGGGAAGCGGGACAGGGCCTGCTGCGCGGCTTCGAGTTTGGCGGCGGCCTTGCGGCCGTGGCGCGGGCTGGGCACGAAATCACCGCCCGAGTCGGCGAGGAAGTTCGCGATGCCCAGGTCGATGCCGACCACGCTGCCGGTCGCGGGCAGCGGCTGTGGCTGGTCCTGCTCGGCGGCCAGCACGACGAACCAGCGACGGCCCTCCCGCTTGACCGACACGGTCTTGACGTGACCGGCCACCGGCCGGTGCTGGTTGACCTTCACATGCCCGACGCCCTGGAAGCGGACGCGGGTGGCGGGGTTGTGCGGGGTGGAGTCCCACCGGCAGCCGTCCCCGTCCTTGGGAAAGTCCACCGTGTCGAACCAGTTCACCCCACGAAAACGCGGATAACCGGGCGTCTCACCGGACTTGACCCGACGGAAGAACGCGGCGAACGCCTTGTCCAGTCGGCGCAACGTGGCCTGCTGCGAGGAGAAGGACCAGCGGCCCTGCCGCTCCGGGTCGAACGCCCGGATCTCCTTGAGCTGCGCCGACTGGCCGCCGTACTTGACGCTGGTCTTCGAGACGTGCCG
>NZ_JBEXCW010000093.1:0-28022 GCF_040605435.1 Streptomyces sp. NPDC005574 | reverse complement strand
CGAGGCATGTCGCCGCACGGTATGAATGCTGATATGGCTGGTGCCCTGAGTGGACGCACCCCGGGCCCCCGCCCCTTCTGCGCCCCGCCGCGTTCACAGGACGGTGAAGCCGTCCTTCACCCTGTCGTAGACGTCGAGCGCCTGTCGCTCGACGTCCGGCTCGTACCAGGTGTTGATCTGGTACGACTTCCCGTCCACGTCGAAGCCCAGCAGCCGGGCGTGCCAGGGGACGCCCTGGAGGGTGAACGTGTACTCCCACGCGACCGCCCGCCGGCCGCGGAACGTGGTCTCCTCCAGACGGACCTTGTGGTAGTCCCGCCCCTGGCGGGCGTTCCGTTCCGAGGTCCGCCAGGTGTCCATCAGGTCCCCGCGGGCCAGGGACGACTTGGCGGCGAGTTCCTGCCTGCCGTCCGGGGAGGTGTAGTGGACCTCCGCTCCCGTCTGCACGTCCCGGCGCCAGCCACGGGGCGGTCCCCAGGCGTACCCGCCCGCCTCCCGGTGCGTGCCCGGGGGCAGGGTCTGCGGCCTGGACGTGCCTTCGACCGTCGAGGACGGACCGCCGGCCGGGGTGGTCGCGGAGGCAGCCGACGTCGCCTGCGTCGCCGAGGCGGAGGATCCGGCCCGGTTGCCGTCGGGTGCGCCGGAGTTGGCGGCGAGGACGATCGCGACGACCGCCGCTGCGGCGAGCAGGCCGGCCCCGAGAACGAGTCCGGTCCGGCGCCGGCGGCGCGAGCCGCGCCGGGGAGTGGCCGGAGCGGTGGGGGCGGGCGGCCCGCCCGGGTGTGGCCGGGTCGGGGACGGCCCGGTGGGGAGAGACCCGGGGAGGGACGGCCCGTCCGGAGGCGCGCCCGAGGGCGTCCCGTACGGGGGCGCCCCGCGCGGGTCCGCGTGAGGAGGCGCCCCATGCAGGTCCGCGTGAGAAGGCGCCCCGTGCAGGTCCGCGTGAGGAGGCGCCCCATGCAGGTCCGCGTGAGAAGGCGCCCCGTGCGGGTCCGCGTGAGAAGGCGCCCCGTGCGGGTCCGCGTGAGAAGGCGCCCCGTTCGGCATCCCGTCCGGGGGCGCCCCGCCCAGACCCCTCCCGTCCGGGGACAGCCCGAGCCCGGGACGTGACTCGGTCACCGCCTCGGCACGGGACAGGGAGACGACGGCGCGGCGGGGCGGCGACCCGGGTACGGATGCTTCCCCCGGCCCGGATCCCGCCTCCGGTCCGGGCCTCGGCTCCGGCACGGATCCCGCCTCCGGTCCGGGCCTCGGCTCCGGCACGGATCCCGCCCCCGGTCCGGATCCCGCCCCCGGTCCGGGCCCCGGCTCCGGCACGGATCCCGCCCCCGGTACGGGCGTTGCCCTTGGCGCGGACCCTGCCTCCAATACGGGCTTCGGCACCGACCCCGCCTCCGGCCCGCCCCCCGGCTCCCGTGTGGGCCTCCGCTCCGGCTCCGGCCGTGGCGCCGTGACGGCCTCCGGACCCGACGCGCGTCCGGGCCCGGACGCGGGGTGCGGCCGAGGTGCGGGGCGCCTGGGGTCGGGGACCGTGCGGATGACGCGGGTGTCCCCGTCCCGGGCGTCCTGGAGATCGTGCACGTCCCGCGCGTCCTGCGCATCCCGCACGTCGTCCTGGGCGTCCCGCGCATCGCGCGCGTCCCCCTGGGCGTCCCGCACGTCGCGCGCGTCCCGCACGTCGTCCGGTGCACCCGGATGCGTGTGCTCCCCCGCCGCCCCCGACCCCTCGGCCGGCGCCTCATGGCCGTCGGCGTCCCGGTCCGCCTCCGTGCTCTCCTCCGCGCGGCCCGCCCGCCCCGGCAGGCGCTCCGGGCCGACCCGGAGGGTGGGCGTGGGCATGGGCACGGGCGTGGGGGGCGGTTCCGCGATCGCGTGCAGGGCCGTCCCCACCTCGTCGAGGGACGGGCGGACCGACGGCTCCTTCTCCAGCAGGGCGGCCAGGATCTCGCGCAACGGCCCGGCAGCGGCGGGGAGTTCGGGCTCCTCGTACAGGACGGCGTGCAGCGTCGCCAGCGTCGTGTCGCGGGAGAACGGGGAGCGGCCGCCCAGGGCCGCGCACAGGGTCGCGCCCAGCGACCACACGTCCGACGGCGGCCCCTGCGGGCGTCCCGAGACCCGCTCGGGGGCCATGTAGTCGGGCGAGCCGACGAGCATGCCGACCATGGTGAGGGCCGTGGTGTCCTGGATGGCGGCGATACCGAAGTCGGTCAGCACGATGCGGCGCGCGCCGTGTTCCACCAGGACGTTGCCGGGCTTGATGTCACGGTGCAGGACGCCCCGCGCGTGCACCTGGCGCAGCGCCTCCACCAGCCCGAGGCCGATCCGGGCGGCCTCGCGCGGGCCGAGCGGCCCCTCCTCCGCCAGGAGCCCTTCGAGTGAGCGGCCGGCGATCAACTCCATCACGATCCACAGGCGTTCGCCCTCGTCGACGACGTCGTAGACCCGGACGACGTTGGGATGGTCGATGCGGGCGGAGGCCCTGGCCTCGCGCAGGGTGCGCTCGCGGCGCGTGCGGGTGTCCTCGGCGTCGAGGCCGTCTATGCGCATCTCCTTGACGGCGACCGGCCGGTCCAGCATTTCGTCGGCGGCTCGCCACACGCGCCCCATTCCCCCCTGGCCGATGCTTTCGACCAGCCGATAGCGCCCCGTCACCAGTAACCCTGGAACGCCACCACTTCTCGTGTTTCCCGTATTCCCCGGCAATCCGTTGCACCCCCTCGACGATCTCCCCCGCGCCGAAAACGCACCGCCGACGTACCGGCAACGTCCCGACTGGAACACAATGGTCACACTTCAGGCCGTACCAGCATAGTGCGGAGAAATCTTGTGGTACCTCTTCAAGTACTGCGAATTCAGGCGCAGCCAAGGGGGACGAACATGAGTTCTCGTCGTACGACGACCATCGCGGGGTCGCTGGTCACGGCTTCTATCTCACTGGTGATGATCCTTTCCGGCACCGCCGGCGCGGACGACCAGGGGCCCGGGAGCAGCAAGGGGGGAAAGGCCGTCGACGCCGCGCCCGCGGGCGTGCGGCTGACCACGTCGTTGCCGGAGAGGATCTCCGTCGACAACAGTTCGGAGAAAACGGCGATCACCGCCTCGGTGAAGAACGAGGGAACCAAGGACAGCGGAAAGATCCGGCTTTTGGTCGTCGGTTTCGACGGCCTTACGGTCAAGAACGTTCAAGGCTGTTCTCCGATCGACAAAAAGAATCTGCCGGACGGCTCGAACAGCGGTTTCTCCTGCTCTCTGGACAATCTCGCGGCCAGCAAGTCGAAGTCGTACCCGGTGGACGCGACCTTCGATCCGGGAAAGACCGGGAAGATCTGCCTGCCCGTGCAGACCGGCGACGGGAAGAAGACGTACTGGCAGCAGGGCCCGGTGCCGTTCGGCACGACCAACCCGTCGCCCAACGCCCCGGCCACCCCGCTGCTGCTCGGCACCGACAACAAGCCCGTGGGACCCGGCGGTGACGCGCTGCCGAAGACCGGTGTCGGCCGTGACGTCCTGCCGCTCGGGACGGCGGGCGTGGCGCTGCTGACGGCCGGGGCCGCCGGGCTCTGGTGGACGCGGCGCCGGCCCGCGCCACGGGAGGTCTGAGCCGGCGGAACGAGCGGAGGCCCGACCCGGCGGCAACCGCCGGGTCGGGCCTCCCACGCTGTGCGGGCCGGGACTACTTCCGCAGCAGCTTCCAGGCGGAGGGCAGCAGGCCCATCGCCAGGGCCGCCTTCAGGGCGTCGCCGAGCAGGAACGGGGTGAGGCCGGCCGCGATCGCGGCGCTAGCCGACAGGCCGGCGGACAGGGCCAGGTACGGCACGCCGACGGCGTAGACGATCGCCTCGCCCAGCAGCATGGTGACCGCCGTGCGCAGGACGGAGCGGTCGGCTCCGCGGCCGGCCAGGGCGCCGACGGCGGCGGACGCGAGGACCATGCCGAGGACGTAGCCGAAGGACACGGCGCCGGCTCCCGAGGTGCCGCTCGCGAACCACGGCACGCCGACGACGCCCGCCAGCGCGTACAGGGCGAGCGCGAGGAAGCCGCGGCCGGCGCCCAGACCGGCGCCGACGAGCAGCGCGGCGAAGGTCTGACCGGTCACCGGCACCGGTGAGCCGGGCACCGGCACGGCGATCTGGGCGGCGAGCCCGGTGAGCGCGGCACCCCCGGCCACGAGCGCGACGTCCCGGACACGGGAGGCGGGGATCAGGTCGGCGAGGACCTGTCCGGTGCTGGCGGGGGCGACGGCGGCCGTGCTCATGGGGACTCCGCGGGTGGGTGTGGGCGCGTAGGGACACGGCGACGCTATCCCAGCGCCCTCGGGCCGATCATGGTCAGCGCTCGACAAAGGGTGGAACCCGGGCTTGGTGGGCTCCCGACAAAGGAGGGGCCTCACACCGGGTGCGGCGTGATACCGGTCACTGAGGTCGAGTGGCTTCTCCTACGGACGGGCGGGGACAGCGTCTGTAGGTTCCCCCCAAACGGGCCGCCACCGGGGTCGGTCGCCGTCTCGCCCGTCGGTCACCGTCTGGGCAGCGCCCGGCCCCTTTGCTAGCGTCGAACGCATGGTTGCCCAGGCCCGGAACTTCTCGTCGCGTCGACATGTCGACCTGCGACGCGTGGGCACGGCCGCCTGTCGCCGCTCCGGGTGAGGCGGCTCCGGCGCGCCTGACCCTCCGAGACGGCGCAGTGTCGGACCCGTTCCCGAGGATGACCTCCATGCCCCGTACCGCGGCACCTCCTTTCCCCCCTGCTTCCCCCTCCCTTCCTCCCGCCGGCCTCTCCTCGCCCGTGCCCCGCGCGGCCGACAGCGACCGGCGCCGTACGAGTGCCAGCGTCGTGCTGCGGTCCGTGCTGGAGCACGGGCCGGTCGCGCGCAGCACCGTCGCCCGGCTCACCGGGCTGTCGCCGGCCTCGGTGACCGACTACTGCGCCCGGTTCGCCCGCCTCGGTCTCATCCGGGAGGCCGCGGCGCCCCGCCGCTCGGGCGGGGTGGGCCGGCCGCACCTGCCCGTCGACCTGGACGGCTCGCGATTCGTGGTGGGCGGCGTCCATGTCGCCGTCCCCTACACCACCGTGGCGCTGCTCGATCTGCGCGGGCGGGTGGTGGCCGAGCGGCGGCTGAAGCACGAACGGACCGACCCCGGCCCGGTGCTGGAGCGGGCCGCCGACGGGCTGGTGGCACTGCTGGCCCGGGCGCCGGACCGGCGGGCGCTGGGCGTAGGGGTGGCCGTCGGCGGCTGGGTGGACCGGGAGACCGGGACGGTGGTCGAGCATCCGCTGCTCGACTGGCGGGACGTGCCGGTGGGTGAGGTGATCGGCGCGCACACCGGGCTGCCGGTGCACGTGGACGGGCACGCCCGGGCGCTGGTCAACGCGGAGCGGCTGTTCGGCCGGGCCCGGGGCAGTCGAAGCGTGCTGCACCTGTTCGTGGGCAACATGGTCGACGCGGCCTTCGCGACCAACGACGAGGTGCACCACGGCCCCCGTTCGCAGGCGGGGACGATCGCCCATCTGCCCCTGAGCGGCGGCACCGAGCCGTGCGAGTGCGGGCGGGTGGGCTGCCTCCAGGTCGAGTTGAGCGAGCGGACGCTGTGCCGGCGGGCCCGTGCGGCGGGCGTCATGGACGGGGTGAACCCGATGCGGGTCCTCGACGCGGCGACGGCGGGCGACCCGGTGGCCGTGCGGCTGCTGGTGGACCGGGCCCGGATGGTGGGGCGGGCGGCGGCGCTGCTGCTCGACATCCTGAATCCGGAGACGGTCGTCGTCACGGAGATCGGGGCGATGTACCGGGAGGACTGTCTGGCCGCGTTGCGGGAATCGGTCGGGCCGGAGCGGGCCGCGTCGGTCGCGCCGACCGGTTTCGCCGATTCGGTACTCGCCACGGCCGGCGGAGCGGTGGCGCTGGACGTGTTGTACCGGGACCCGCTGAGCGTGTCACCTGAGCCGACTTAATTCAGAAACTCCGAATGTTGACAGGCCCCAGGAAAGGCCGGGAACATCATGTTCATGCTGCTCACGAGCTGTCGCACCCTCTGTTGCTGACACGTTGACGCGCTGACGTCTCGTCAGTTTCCGCCGGCGTCACGTCGGTGTCCCTTGTGCACGCGCCGCATCGAGCGCGCCTCTTTTCCCACGTTCTGCCGCGCCATTCCCGCCTTTCGGCAATTCCCGTTGCCCGACGTGCGCGCGCATTCCGTCACTTCAGTCTACGGAGTTCCGTCATGCCATCTCTGTCTGCCTCCGGCCTCGACCGGCGGCTGTTCCTGACCTCTGTGCTCGGCGTCACGGCCGCCGCGGCCGGGCTCAGCGGGTGCGCCGAGAGCAGCGCGGCCACCACCTCGAAGGGCGCCTCGACCGCCCCGCTCGCCGACCGGGTCCCGGCCGGCACCAGCCTGAAGATCGCCTCGTACCAGAACGTCCAGCAGCTCCAGTTCAAGCTGGCCAAGCTGGGTGACCTGCCGTTCGAGGTGGGCGCCTGGGCGAACATCGGCGCCGGGCCCGACGTGATCAACGCCTTCCGCGCCAAGTCCCTGGACGTCGCCAACAACGCGGGCATCCCGCCCATCCAGGCGCACTACCAGGGCTACGACGCGAAGATCGTCGCGATCAACGTCACCCGCAAGCCGAACTACCTGTTCGCCACCAGGCCCGGCAGCGACATCCGCACCACCGCCGACTTCCGGGGCAGGAAGCTCGCGTTCTCGCAGGGCCAGGCGCAGGGCGTGGTCCTGCTGCGGGCGCTGAAGGAGGCCGGGCTGAAGTACGACGACGTGAAGCTCGTCCCGCTGACCAGCAACCAGTTCCTCACGGCCCTCCAGTCGGGGCAGGTCGACGTCGCGCCGCTCGCCAACCAGCAGGCGCCCGCCTACCTCCAGCAGTACGGGTCGAAGGGTGCCCGCAGCATCGCGACCGACGTGGTGGACCTGCTGAACCTGCTGTGGGCGCCGGCCACCGTGCTGGCCGACTCCGCGAAGGCGGCCGCGGTCGCCGCGTACATCCCGTACTGGGCCAAGGGCCAGGTGTGGCAGTACGAGCACCCCGACGTCTGGAACAAGGAGTTCTACGTCAAGACGCAGAACCTCACCCTGCCCCAGGCGCAGTCGATCACCGCGCTCGCGAACAAGCCGCTCTTCCCGCCGAGTTGGGACGAGGCGATCAAGTGGGAGCAGGAGACCGCGGACCTGCTGGCGGAGGGCGGCTTCGTGAAGGAGTTCACGGTCGGCTCGCTCTTCGACCGGCGCTTCGAGGGCATCGCGGCGAAGTCCGTACCGGCGGAGTACCGGAGGTGAGCGCCGTGAGCACGACCGCCCCGTCCGCGCCGGCCACCTCCGCGCCCGCCACCGGGGCGAAGGAGGGCACCCAGGTCCGCCGGCGCCGCCGGCTCTCCCCCGGCAGGCGGCTGCCCGCCTCCCGGCTGGTGGGCCCCGCCCTCTTCCTCGCCCTGTGGGCCGCCGCCTCCGCCGCCGGGCGACTGGACCCGGCCGCGATCCCCGCCCCCTGGACGGTGCTGCGGACCGCCGGTCGCCTGTGGACCGACGGGACGCTGCCGACCGACATCCTGACCTCGCTGCGGCGGGCCGGGTCCGGGTTCGCGATCGGCCTGGTCGCCGGCGTCGTCCTCGCGCTGGCCGCCGGTCTCAGCCGGGTCGGCGAGGCCCTGATCGACGGGACCGTGCAGCTCAACCGGGCGATCCCGACCCTCGGCCTGATCCCGCTGTTCATCCTCTGGCTGGGCATCGGCGAGACCTTCAAGATCGCGATCATCGCGATCGTCGTCTACATCCCCATCTACCTCAACACGCATGCCGCGCTGTCCGGCATCGACCACCGCTACGTCGAACTCGCCGAGGTACAGGGCCTGTCCAGGCTCGCCTTCGTCCGGCAGATCGTCATCCCCGGCGCCCTGCCCGGCTTCTTCGTCGGACTCCGCCTCGGGGTGACCGGCTCCTGGCTGGGCCTGGTCGTCCTGGAGCAGATCAACGCCACCAGCGGCCTCGGCTACATGATGTTCCAGGCCCAGAACTACGGCCAGAGCGACGTCATCCTGGTCGGCCTGCTGATCTACGGCGTCTTCGGCCTGGTCTCCGACAGCGCGGTCCGCCTCGTCGAACGGAGGGTGCTGTCATGGCGCCGCACGCTGAGCAACTGACCCGTCCCGCCGTACGGTTGCGCGGACTGACCCGGTCGTTCGACGGCCGCACGGTCCTCGACGACCTCGACCTCGACCTCCCGGCCGGGCAGTTCACCGCCCTGCTCGGACACAGCGGCTCCGGCAAGAGCACCCTGCTGCGAGCCGTCGCGGGCCTCGACCACCAGGTCACCGGAAGCGGGGAGCTGACCGCCCCGGAGCGGGTGTCGGTGGTCTTCCAGGACTCCCGGCTGCTGCCCTGGCGACGCGTCCTGGCCAACGTGCTGCTCGGCCTCGACGGCAAGGAGGCCGAGCGGAAGGCCCGCGCCGCCCTCGCCGAGGTGGGCCTCGCCGGCCGCGAGCGGGCCTGGCCTAGCGAGCTGTCGGGCGGCGAGGCGCAGCGCGCCGCGCTGGCCAGGTCGCTGGTGCGCGAGCCCGAACTGCTGCTGGCGGACGAGCCGTTCGGGGCGCTGGACGCCCTGACCCGGATCCGTATGCACGTCCTGCTGAGGGAGCTGTGGGAGCGTCACCGGCCCTCGGTCCTCCTCGTCACCCACGACGTGGACGAGGCGATCGTGCTCGCCGACCGTGTCCTCGTCCTCGACCAGGGCCGCATCGGCCTGGACCTGACCATCGACCGCCCGCATCCACGCTCGTACCGGGACCCGCTGCTCGGCGAGTACCGGGAGCGGCTGCTGACCGCCCTCGGCGTCACGGAGGACCAGAAGTGACCCGTCAGCTCCACCTCAACGCGTTCCTGATGAACACCGGTCACCACGAGGCGTCGTGGCGGCTGCCGGAGAGCGACCCGTACGCCCATGTGGACCTGGCGCACCACGTGCGTCTGGCCCGGACCGCGGAACGCGGCACCTTCGACTCACTGTTCCTCGCCGACGGCCCGCAGCTGTGGAGCAGTGTCGGACAGCGCCCGGCCGGCGCCTTGGAGCCGCTGACCCTGCTCACCGCACTGGCGACCGCCACCGAGCACATCGGTCTGATCGCGACCGCCTCCACCTCCTACAACTCCCCCTACAACCTGGCCCGCAAGTTCGCCTCGCTGGACATCATCAGCGGCGGCAGGGCGGGCTGGAACATCGTCACCACGGCCGGCGCGGAGGCCGCCCGCAACTTCGGTCTGGACGCCGAGCCCGCGCACGCCGAGCGCTACGCCCGCGCCGCGGAGTTCCTCGACGTCGCCCTCAAGCTGTGGGACAGCTGGGAGGACGACACGATCGTCGCCGACAAGGCGGCCGGCGTCTGGGGCGACGACGCCAAGATCCACCCGCCCCGGCACCGGGGGACGTACTTCCAGGTCGAGGGGGCGCTCAACGTGCCCCGGTCGCCGCAGGGTTACCCGCTGCTCGTGCAGGCGGGCTCCTCCGAGGACGGCAAGCGGTTCGCGGCCCGCTACGCGGAGGCGGTGTTCACCGCCCAGCAGACCCTCGCCGACGCGCAGGCGTTCTACACGGACCTCAAGTCCCGGGTCCGGCAGTCCGGCCGCGACCCCGAGCACCTCAAGGTGCTGCCCGGCATCGTGCCGGTGATCGGGTCGACGCAGGCCGAGGCGCGGGCGAACGAACGGATCCTGGAGGACCACATCGTCCACACGCACGGGGTGGAGCGGCTGGAGAGCCTGCTGCACCTCGAACCGGGCACCCTGGAGCTGGACGCCCCGCTGCCCGCCGACCTGCCGCCGGAGAGCGCGATCGAGGGCGCGAAGAGCCGCTACACGCTCGTGGTGGAGCTGGCCCGGCGCGAGCGTCTCACCGTGCGCGAGCTGATCGGGCGGCTCGGCGGCGGGCGTGGGCACCTGACCTTCGCCGGTACGCCCGAGCAGGTCGCCGACGAGATCGAGCGGTGGTTCACGCTCGGCGCCGCCGACGGCTTCAACATCATGCCCGCCGTCCTGCCCTCGGGCCTGGAGACCTTCGTCGACCAGGTCGTGCCCCTCCTGCGCACCCGTGGCCTGCTCCGCACGGAGTACGGCCCGCGCCGCACCCTGCGGGACCGCTACGGCCTCCCGCGCCCCGCGAACCAGCACGTCACCGCCCGCCCCGCGCTCGCCACCGCCTGAGAGGACCCCGCACATGTCCGGCATCGAGATCAGGAAGATCACCGCGAGGATCGGCGCCCAGGTGTCCGGCGTCGACCTCGGCCGCCCGCTCGACGAGGGGACGGCCGCCGCCCTGCGGGAGGCCCTCAACCTCCACAAGGCCCTGGTGTTCGACGGCGTCGACCTGGACGACGAGGGCCAGCAGGCCTTCGTCCGCCACTTCGGCGACGTCACCACCGCCCACCCGACCGTGCCCTCCGTCGACGGCGTCCCGAACGTGCTGCCCGTGGACAGCGAGCGCGGCCGCGCCGCCAACCACTGGCACACCGACGTCACCTTCGTCCTCAACCCGCCGCAGGCCAGCACCCTGCGCAGCATCACCGTCCCGCCGTACGGCGGCGAGACCCTGATCGCCAGTTCCGCGGGCGCCTACCGGGACCTGCCGGAGCCCCTGCGCACGCTCGCCGACACCCTGTGGGCGGAGCACACCAACGACTACGACTACGCGGTGCCCGAGGAGTCGCTCGACGAGGAACACGCGGCGCAGCGCGCCCAGTTCACTTCCATCAAGTTCCGCACGGTGCACCCGGTGGTGCGTGTCCACCCGCTGACCGGGGAGCGGGGGCTGTTCATCGGCGGGTTCGCGCAGCGGCTCGTGGGCCTGTCGGTGGGTGAGTCCCGCAAGCTCCTCGACCTGCTCCAGGCGTACGTGACGCGGCCGGAGAACGTCCTGCGGCACCGCTGGTCCCCGAACCAGCTCGTGCTGTTCGACAACCGCATCACCCAGCACTACGCGATCGACAACTACGACGGGCTGCCCCGCCGCCTGCACCGGGTGACGGTCGCCGGTGACGTGCCGGCGGGCGTCGAGGGCAAGGAGAGCTACTCGATCGAGGGGGACGCCTCGCACTACACGTCCGTGGCGGCGTAGCCGCCGTCGCACACCAAAGGCCCTCGCGTGCCGGCACGCGAGGGCCTTTCGCCGTCTACACGAGGTTGCTGAAGTCCGGGCCGACCGTGCGGGAGCGCTTGATCTCGTAGAACCCGGGGACGGAGGCGACCGCGAGGGTGCCGTCCCACAGCCTGGCGGCGGCCTCGCCCTGCGGGGCGGGGGTGACGACCGGGCCGAAGAACGCGATCTGCTCGCCGTCGGGGCCCGGCACGGCGATGACCGGGGTGCCGACGTCCTGGCCGACCTTGTCGATGCCCTCCTTGTGGGAGGCGCGCAGCTCGGCGTCGAACTCGAAGGTCTCCTGGTCGGCGTAGTCGATCAGGTCGGCGGGCAGGCCGACGTCGGCCAGGGCGCCGGCGATGGCCTCCAGGGTGGGGCCCTCGCCCTGGTTGTGGATGCGGGTGCCGAGAGCGGTGTACAGCGGGCCGAGGACCTCGGCGCCGTGCTTCTGCCAGGCCGCGGTCACCACACGCACCGGCTTCCACGCCTTGACCGCGAGCATCTCGCGGTACTCCTCGGGCAGCTCGTCCAGCTTGGGCTCGTTCAGGACGGCGAGGCTCATGATGTGCCAGCGGACTTCGATGTCCCTGACCTTCTCCACCTCCAGCACCCACCGGGACGTCATCCAGGCCCACGGGCACAGCGGGTCGAACCAGAAGTCGACGGGGGTCCTGGCGGGGGCGGTCGAGGTCTCGGGCATGGCTCTCCTCGGGGACGGTCGTTTCCTGTGCGAACAACGACTCCCACCACACCATTCCCGGGTGCCCCCGGTCAGGGGCACATGACAGGATCGGTGCTGTCCGCATACTGAACGCCGCCCGAGGGAGTACCGCCCGTGCCCGGTGAGAATCTGTCCCGTGACGAGGCCCGGGAGCGGGCCGCCCTGCTGTCCGTCGACGGGTACGAGGTGTCCCTCGACCTGCGCTCCGCGGTCGGCGACGGGCCGGCCGAGGGGCCGCGGACGTTCCGGTCCGTGACCACGATCCGCTTCCGCTGCGCCGAGCCGGGCGCGGCGAGCTTCGCGGACCTGATCGCGCCCTCGGTCACCGCCCTCTCCCTCAACGGCAAGGACCTCGACCCGGGCGAGGTCTTCGACGGCTCCCGGATCGCGCTGGCGGACCTCGCCGCCGAGAACGAGCTGGTCGTCGACGCGCAGTGCGCCTACTCCCGCACCGGCGAGGGCCTGCACCGCTTCGTCGACCCCGAGGACGGCGAGGTCTACCTCTACACCCAGTACGAGCCGGCCGACTCACGCCGGGTCTTCGCGAACTTCGAGCAGCCCGACCTGAAGGCCCCCTACCGCTTCGAGGTGCGGGCGCCCGAGGGCTGGCACGTCTGGGGCAACGGGACCGGCGAACTCACCGACGGGGTCTGGCGGTTCGCGGAGACGAAGCCGATCTCGACGTACATCACCTGCGTGGTGGCGGGCCCCTACCACTACGTGACGGACTCCTACTCCCGCACCCTCGCCGACGGTACGACGCTGGAGATCCCGCTCGGCGCGCTGTGCCGCAGGGGCCTCGCGCCCTACTTCGACGCCGAGGACGTCTTCCTGGTCACCAAGCAGGGCCTGGACTTCTTCCACGACCACTTCGACTACCCGTACCCCTTCGGGAAGTACGACCAGGCGTTCGTGCCCGAGTACAACCTCGGCGCGATGGAGAACCCGGGGCTCGTGACCTTCCGGGAGGAGTTCATCTTCCGCGGCAAGGTCACCCAGGCCTCCTACGAGGGCCGGGCCAACGTGATCCTGCACGAGATGGCCCACATGTGGTTCGGCGACCTCGTCACCATGGAGTGGTGGGACGACCTGTGGCTCAAGGAGTCCTTCGCCGACTTCATGGGTGCCTTCGCCCTGGTGGGCGCGACCCGGTTCGAGAACGGCTGGATCACCTTCGCCAACCGCCGCAAGGCGTGGGCGTACCGTGCGGACCAGCTGCCCTCCACCCACCCGGTCACCGCCGACATCCGCGACCTCCAGGACGCCAAGCTCAACTTCGACGGCATCACCTACGCGAAGGGCGCCAGCGTCCTGAAGCAGCTGGTGGCGTACGTCGGCCAGGACGCGTTCCTGGAGGGCGCGCGCCGCTACTTCAAGCGGCACGCGTACGGCAACACGCGGCTGGGCGACCTGCTGTCGGCGCTGGCGGAGACCAGCGGCCGGGACATGGCCGCCTGGTCGCGGTCCTGGCTGCAGACCGCCGGGGTCAACTCCCTCACCCCGCAGGTGCTGCTGGACGCGGAGGGCCGGATCGACGAGCTGGCCGTGCTCCAGGAGGCCGCCGAGTCGCACCCGGAGCTGCGCCCGCACCGGGTCGCGGTGGGCCTGTACCGGCTGGAGGACGGCCGTCTCGTGCGGTACGCCCGCGCCGAGGTGGACGTGGACGGTCCGCGCACGGTGGTGACGGACGCGGCCGGTGAGCGGGCGCCCGATCTCGTGCTCGTCAACGACGACGACCTGACGTACTGCAAGATCCGCTTCGACGCGACCTCGCTGGAGACGCTGCGGGCGCACCTCGGAGACATCACCGACCCGCTCGCGCGGGCGCTGTGCTGGTCGGCGCTGTGGAACCTCACCCGGGACGCGCTGCTGCCGGCGCGGGACTTCGTGGACCTGGTGCTGCGGTTCGCGGGACGCGAGTCGGGGATCGGCGTGCTGCAGATGCTGCACGCCTGGGCGAACGCGGCGCTGGTGCACTACGTGGCGCCGGACTGGCGGCAGACGGGTGGGCAGCTCCTCGCGGAGGGCGCCCTCGGCGAACTGCGCAACGCCGCGCCGGGCAGCGAGCACCAGCTCGCCTGGGCCCGCTTCCTCGCGACGGTGGCGTCGGGCCCCGCCGACCTCCGGCTGCTGCGCGGTCTGCTGGACGGGACGGAGCTGATCGACGGGCTCGTGGTGGACCAGGAGCTGCGCTGGGCGTTCCTGGAGCCGCTGGCCTCCCACGGGGCGGCGGACGAGGCCGTGCTGGCGGCCGAACTGGCCCGCGACGACACGGCGTCCGGCAAGCGCCACCAGGTCCGCTGTCTGGCGGCGCGTCCCTCGGCGGCCGTCAAGGCGCAGGCGTGGGCGCAGGTGGTGGAGTCGGACGCCCTCTCCAACGCGCTGGTCGAGGCGACCCTCTCGGGCTTC
The DNA here is from genome assembly GCF_040605435.1 of Streptomyces sp. NPDC005574. Classification (NCBI taxonomy): domain Bacteria; kingdom Bacillati; phylum Actinomycetota; class Actinomycetes; order Kitasatosporales; family Streptomycetaceae; genus Streptomyces; species Streptomyces sp. NPDC005574. Next base: position 13,762 of record NZ_JBEXCW010000093.1, on the reverse strand, counting down.
GGGCAGTCCTCGCAGCGCGAGCTGCTCGCGCCGTACGCGGACCGGTACTTCGCGGTGATCGAGCGGGTGTGGGCCGAGCGGTCCATCCAGATCGCGATGCACGTCGTCCAGGGTCTGTTCCCGTCCTTCCAGGACGCGCCGGAGACGCTCGCGGCGGCGGACGCGTGGCTCGCGGCGCACCAGGACGTGGCCCCGGCGCTGCGCCGGCTGGTCCTGGAGGCGCGGGACGACCTGGCACGGGCGTTGCGCGGACAGGCGTGCGACGCGGCGGCGGCCGGAACCGGAACCCGCTGAGCTCTGGCCAAAGCCTGGGCCGTTCGTAGCCGTTACGGAATTCAGGCAATAGACCCGTAACCCCTGGTCCGCACCCGAAGGGACCAGGGGTTTTCGGCACCCGAACACTCGTCCTTTAGTGCAGGCTTGTCCTGATTTGTCGACGAGCGTGTAACAGCGGTTCAGCGGCGTCCGGAACGCGGGAATCTGCCCGTCATGAACCACGACACCCCGCTGTCCCCCCGCCCCCTCCACCACCTCTCCGAGGTGCACCGCCGGGTGATGACGGCCGCCCGGCTCCGCTCGCTCGGCGTCACGAGCGCCGACACGAACGTGCAGTGCCGCGCCGGCGGCCCCTGGCAGCAGATCCTCCCCGGTGTCTTCCTGCTCCACCCGGGCCCGCCGACCAGCGAGGAGCGGCTGCACGCGGTGCTGATGTACGCGGCGCGGGAGCGGAACGCCGGTGTTCCGGCCCAGCCCGGCGCGGAGGAACCGCACCGCCCGACGTACGCCGAGGCGATGATCACCGGCCTGGCGGCGCTGAACCTGCACGGCCTCGCCTCGGCCCCGCCGCTGCTCTCCCTGGAGAGGATCGACGTCCTTCTCCCCCGGCTGCGCCGGCTGCGCGCCGCGGGGTATGCGCGCGTCGTCCGCGCCGCGAACCTGCCTCTCCCCCGGCAGGTCAACGGCCTGCCGGTGGCGCCGGTCCCGCGCGCCCTGGCCGACGCGGTGGCCGAACTGACGGACGCGGCGACCGTACGCCGGCTGCTGACGGACGCGGTGCGCGGCGGCCACTGCGAACCCGCCGCGGTGGTCAGGGAGCTGAACCAGGCCAAGCTGCTGGGCCGGCCGCACGTGGTGGACGCGGTGGACTCCCTGCTCGCCGAGGGCCGGGCGATCACGGAGATGCGCCTGTACCGGATGGTCGAGAAGTACGGCCTGCCCGACCCGGTCTGGAACGTCGACCTGCGCCTGCCCGGCGGCCTCCACCTGGGCGGCCTGGACGCGTACTGGCCGGAGCAGGCCGTGGCGGTCGAACTCGACACCCGCGCCCCCCTGCACGGCGACCGGCAGGACGACGACGCCCTCTGGTCGCAGTACGCCCGCAAGCGCGAGCATCTGGAGCGCCTCGGCATCACCGTCGTGCACGTCACTCCGAGGAAGCTGCGGGAGGCGGCGGAGCAGCAGGCGGCCGTGGTCCGTACGGCGCTGATGGCGGCCGGCGACCGGGACCCCGCCGCCCATGTCGTGGTGCTCCCCCGGTAGTGACGGGCCGCGGGCGCACCAGGAGGGGAGCGGAGGGGCCGCCGGGATCACCGGCGGCCCCTCCTCCCGTGCGGTGCCCGCGGGCCGGGTCAGCCCTTCTTGAGCAGCAGCTCCGTGTTGCGGTCGCCGGCCGCTCCGCCGAGGTCGGTGCGCGCGCCCGGCGCGTTGAAGGACAGCTCGCGGTAGAGCGCGGCCAGGCCGGTCTGCGAGAGGTCGGCGAAGTCGGTGCGGTGCGGGGCCGCGGACTCGACGAGCGTGGTGAAGACCGAGAGCGTGCCGTCCTTGTTGTCGACCAGCTCGATGACGCGGGCCAGCTGGGGATAGTCGACGTGGGAGGCGGTGGAGATCTCCCAGAAGGACCGGCCGGCCGCTCCGGCGTGCGGGGTGATGTCGTTGCGGTGGATGTGGCCGTTCACCCAGGCCAGGACGTTCGCGTGGCGGCCGAGCAGGGCGAGCACCTCGGCGCCGCTGTGCCGGCGCTCGCCGGGGTGGGCCGGGTCGGGGCGGGTGTTGTCCATGGTCTTGCTGGTGTGGTGGCTGAAGACGACCGCGTAGGAGTCCTTGTTGTCGCGCAGCGTCCTGTCCAGCCAGTTCAGCTGGGCCGTCCCGATCGAGCCCTCGTAGTGGCCGCCGGCGTCGGTGGTGTCCAGGCTGATGCCGATGACGTCCTCGGCGATCCGGAAGCTGTAGTACTGGGTGCCCGCGTCGAGGTTGGCGGTGGAGTAGCCGTGGCCCACCGGACCCACGCCGCGGTACGCCGGGTCCAGGTGTGCCTTGACGTACTCGGCCGGGGTGTACGGTGCCCGCCGCTCGTCGGGCGTCACCGAGCGCATGTCCCGCGTGTGTGCCTTGAGCAGGTCGCGGAAGTGGGTGCCCCGGGGGTCGGTGGCCTGCGAGATGGCCGTCTGGAGCTTCTTCGCCTCGGCCGCGGGCAGGCTCATCAGCTTCTTGCCGCCCACCGCGTACTCGGCGAGCCAGGAGTCACCGTGGCCGTAGCAGCCCAGCGGCATGGCGTCGTGGTTGCCGACCGTCGAGTACCAGGGCAGGTTGAGGCCGGGGCTGTTCAGCTCGCGGATGGCGGCGGCGAGGAAGCCGGCGAGGTGCGGGAAGCCGCGCAGCTTGTCGGCGTCGCGCAGCGTCGAGTCGGGGTTCCAGAACTGCTTGAGGCCGCTGTTCTGGACGCCCTCGTAGTGGCGCGGGTCCCCGGAGTTGGGGGTGATGCGGCCGCCGCTCATGACCTTGAGGAACCACTCGAGCTCGGTCCTGGCGTTGTTGTCCGTGTTGTCGCCGGTCGTCATGGCGAAGTGCAGCGGTGAGCCGGTGACGGGGGCGCCGCGCAGCGCGTTGATCCGCTCCACCAGGGAGATCGCGCCGGGCACGGACAGCGCCTCGTGCGGCCGCCAGGCGTGCACGTCGGTGGAGCGCAGGTACTCCAGGCGCATCGGGTGCTGAGCGTCCATCAGGTGCAGGTCGGTGAGCTGCACGAACGCGGCGAGCGCGGTACGGCGGCCGGCCCGCCCGGACTTGGGCGCGGCCAGTTCGGCGCGGACCTTGCGGCTCCAGCCGGGGCCGTCGCCGAGGCGGCGGTAGCCTGAACCCGTGCGCGGGGCGGCGACCGTGGCGACGGTGGTGCCGCGGGTGTACGGCGCGAGCGGCGCGGCCGGGGCTCTGCGGGACTGGGCCACGGGCGTCTCGGCCGTGGTGGCGGCCACGCTGTCGGTGGGCCGCAGGGCGTAGCCGACGCCTGCGGAGACGGACACCGCGGCGGTGGCGGCGAGGACGGTACGGCGGTTGACCCCCAGCGTGGAGCTGGCGACAGAGCGTATGCGCGACATGGCGCGATCTCCCCGAGTACGAACTGCGTCGGCAGTGGTCGCGGGGGTCGCCGCACGGTGTGGCCGGTGAAATTCCCGCTCGTACTGGATGGTTGGCACCGGGAATGACCTGCGCGTGAACGAGGCCGCAACGCGCAGCGCCGATCACCGTACGTGGATCTTCGCCACCCCGCGCGTCCGGGGACCGCTGTCCGATGGCCGGGGGACGGTTACTCCGTGTTCACCTTCCCGGTCGATTTCCGGGTAGGGAAGTCAGTCACCGGGGAAGCGCGAGCCGGCCCGCCGGCGGTCGGTCGCGCCACAGGCCGAGGCCGGCGTCGACCAGTCCCACCCGGGTCAGGGCGGCCACCGCGTCCAGGTCGTGCCAGGCCGCCATGTCGGTGGAACCGCCGGTCTCGAAGCGGAGTTCGCCGCCGGTCACCCGGGCCTCGTAGACCAGGCGCACGGCGTGGTGGTCGACGTGGCGGCCGAACCGGCGCGGGGAGCGCAGGCGGACGCTGTCGACGCCGAGCAGGGCGGTGATCTCGACGTCGTGGCCGGTCTCCTCCCGCACCTCCCGGTGGACGGTGTCGTACGGGTCCTCCCCGTGCTCCATGCCGCCGCCGGGCAGGGTCCACTCGGGGGTGCCGTCGGCCTTGAGCCAACGGGCCAGCAGGACCTGTCCGTCGCGCACGCACACGGCGTAGGCCGCCACCCTCGTGTTCCGTCGCATGAGGGGACGTTAGACCGCCGGGCCCGGATCGTCAGGCGAGTATCGGAGGCGTCGGCGACTTGTCGTGCTTGAGGTGACTCGTTCCCCTAAAGACCATCGCGGGTTTTCCCCATACATCCATTTCGATTCGGTCAACACTCCCCAAACGGCCCTCCCTTGGGTAAAGCTGTGCGATCGTCCGGGGTCATTACCGGACACCGTACGACCAGGGTCGATCGACTCTGGCCGCTCGACGCACGTTCCTTTACCTACAAGGGATGCCGATGACCCTCACCCCCCAGCGTGAACCGATATCGGGCGCGAGACGCGTGGCCCGCATAGCCGTGGCCGCCGGACTGGTCGCCGCCCTCTCCGCGGCGGGGCCGATACCCATGGCCTTCTCCGCGGGCAACGACAGCGGCGCCACCGCCGACCCAGGCCTGAAGTCCGCTGGCGCCAAGCTCGGTTCGGACGACGCGGCCCTGCTGGCCGACGCCAAGGCCGACGGCGCCAAGAACGTCACGATGATGGTCGCGACCGCGCCCGGGCAGACCGAGCAGGTCGCCAAGGAGCTGGACGCGGTCAAGGGCGGCTCCGTGGGCCGCTCCTACGACAAGCTCGGCTACGTGCGCGCCACCGTCCCGACCGCGAAGGCGGACTCGGCCATCGCCGCCGCCGCGAAGCTGTCCTCCGTGCACGGCATCGACCTGCGGCAGGACATCCCGCTGGACGACCCGACGCCGAGCGCCGACACCGCGAAGGGCGCCGCCTCGGGCAAGGGCGGCACCACCTACCCCGCGCCGAGCAGCAAGACGCCCGCCGCGAACCCGTACAACCCGTCCTTCGAGACGGGCGCCGTCGACTTCGTGAAGAAGAACCCGAAGGCGGACGGCCGGGGCGTCACCATCGGCATCCTCGACTCGGGCGTGGACCTGGGTCACCCCGCGCTGCAGAAGACCACCACCGGCGAGCGCAAGATCGTCGACTGGGTGACCTCGACCGACCCGATCCTGGACAGCGACGCCACCTGGCGCGCGATGACCGCCTCGGTGTCCGGTCCCGCCTTCGCCTACGGCGGCAGGAACTGGACGGCGCCCGCCGGGTCGTACCAGATCAACCTGTTCCGCGAGTCCGCCACCGCGGGCGGCGACGCCAAGGGTGACGCGAACCGCGACGGCGACACCACCGACAGCTGGGGCGTGCTGTACGACGCCGCGGCCGGCACGGTCCGCGTCGACCTGAACAACAACGCCGACTTCAGCGACGACACACCGCTCAAGCCGTACAAGAACGGCTTCCAGATCGGCTACTTCGGGACCGACGACCCGTCGACGGACGTCGTCGAGCGGCAGCCGTTCGTCGTGGAGATCCGCAAGGACGTCCCGATGGACCCGTACGGCGGCGACTGGGTCGGCAAGAAGGCCGACTTCGTCAACATCGGCGTCATCGAGTCCGAGCACGGCACCCACGTCGCCGGCATCACCTCCGCGCACGGCCTGTTCGGCGGGAAGATGAACGGCGCGGCCCCGGGCGCGAAGATCGTGTCCTCCCGTGCCTGCACCTGGACCGGCGGCTGCACCAACGTCGCGCTCACCGAGGGCATGATCGACCTCGTGGTCAACCGCGGCGTCGACATCGTCAACATGTCGATCGGCGGCCTGCCCGCGCTGAACGACGGCAACAACGCGCGCTCCGAGCTGTACACGCGCCTCATCGACACCTACGGCGTGCAGCTGGTCATCTCGGCCGGCAACTCCGGCCCGGGCGCCAACACCATCGGCGACCCCGGTCTGGCCGACAAGGTCGTCTCGGTCGGCGCGGCCATCTCCCGGGAGACCTGGGCGTCCAACTACGGCTCGGCCGTCGAGAAGAAGTACGCGATGATGCCCTTCTCCTCGCGCGGCCCGCGTGAAGACGGCGGCTTCACCCCGACGCTCACCGCGCCGGGCGCCTCGATCAACACCACCCAGACCTGGCTGCCGGGCTCCCCGGTCGCCGAGTCGGGCTACACCCTGCCGGCCGGCTACTCGATGCTGCAGGGCACCTCGATGGCCTCCCCGCAGGCCGCGGGCGCCTCGGCGCTCCTGCTGTCCGCCGCGAAGCAGAAGCACATCGCCCTGACCCCGGCGACCCTGCGCACCGCCCTGACCTCGACCGCCGCCCACATCAAGGGTGTGCAGGCGTACGAGGAGGGCGCGGGCCTCATCGACATCCCCGACGCGTGGGACTCGATCCGGCACGGCGCCACGGCGAACGAGTTCACGGTGAAGGCACCGGTCGACACCGCGATCGACCAGGCGCTGAAGACGCCGGGGTTCGGCACCGGCATCTACGACCGTGAGGGCGGCCTCAAGGCCGGCAAGAAGAAGACGTACAGCGTGACCGTCACGCGTACCTCCGGCGCCGACAAGGCGATCCGCCACACCCTGCGCTTCGCGAAGAACGCCGGGCACACCTTCCGGATCGTCGGTTCCGACGAGGTCAAACTCGGGCTGAACAAGCCGGTGACCGTCAAGGTCGAGGCCGCGCCGAAGTCCGCGGGCCTCAAGAGCGCGATCCTCAAGGTCGACGACCCGAGGACCGAGGGCACCGACAAGCAGATCCTGACGACCGTCGTGGTCTCGGCCCCCGTCAAGTTCACCTACGGCGCGTCGGACTCGGTGCAGCGCAACAGCACCCGGTCGTACTTCGTGACCGTCCCCGCGGGCGCCAAGTCCTTCGAGGTCGCGATCGGCGGGCTGAAGGGCAAGAGCCAGACCCGGTTCATCGCCATCCACCCCTACGGCGTTCCGGTCGAGGACACCGGCACCCCGTACTGCTACAACAACTACCTCGACGGCAACGGCTGCAAGGCCGACGCGCGTTCCTACGCCGACCCGCAGGCCGGCGTCTGGGAGATCGAGGTCGAGTCGCGCCGCACGTCGCCGCTGCTCGACAACCCGTACCAGCTGACCGCCACCGTCTACGGCGCCGCCTTCGACCCCGAGGTCGTGACCGTCCCCGAGGCCAAGGTCGGCACCCCGGCCGCCGCCTCCTGGAAGGTGACGAACAACTTCGCCGCCATCGACGGCAAGCTGGTCGGCGGCGCGCTCGGCTCGTCCAAGACGACCCGCCCGACCATCAAGCAGGGCGAGACCCAGACCACCACGGTCGAGGTCCCGGCGGGCGCGAAGTCGCTGGACGTCGCCATCGGCAACGTCTCCGACGCCTCCGCCGACCTGGACCTGACGGTCTACGACGCGAGCGGCAAGCAGGTCGGCCAGTCCGCCGACGGCGACTCCGAGGAGGCCGTCTCCCTGGCCACCCCGGCCGCCGGCACGTACACCATCGAGGTCGCCGGCTACGCGGTTCCGGCCGGCTCCACGGCGTACGACTACCAGGACGTGTTCTTCTCCGCGTCCCTCGGCACGGTCACCGTGGACGAGTCGACCCCGGTCGCGCTCGCCACGGGCGCCTCGACGAACGTCTCGGCGAGCGTCACCGCCGCGGCGGCCGCCCCGGAGGGCCGTGAGTTCTTCGGCCAGGTCCAGCTGGTGAACGCGCGCGGCACGGTCGCGGGCGTCGGCAGCGTGGCGATCGAGAAGGTCACTCCGTAACGGATCCGGTTCGGACGGGGGGCGGGCGCCCGCGGGCGCCCGCCCCTTCGCCGTCCGCCGGCCCCGCCCTCACCCGCAGCTCGTGCCGGGCGACCCGGCCAGCGCCCGGGTGATCCGCGCCCGTTCCGCGGCCACCTCCTTGTCGCCGACGGACCACGTGTCCACGACCGTCCGGGAGTGCCGGCCGACGACCAGCACGTGGTCCCCGCCGCGGACGGCGGGCGCGGTGGAATCGTCGCGCAGCACGGTGATCTCGGCCCGGCCCCCGGCCGGCTGGTAGGAACGGATCACGCGCAGGGTGACGCGCTCCCGGCCGGGGTCGCCGGGCAGCGGCCGCAGCGCCGTGACGGTGCCCTCCACGACGAGCCGGGCGCAGGCCAGCTCCTGCGGGGCGTCCCGCGACGCCCCGTCCGCCTGCGAGGCGCTCTTGTCGGAGCTGCTGTCGGCGCTGCCCCCCATGCCGTCCCCGGCCTGCACGGTGATCCAGGCCAGGCCGGACACCACCGTGGCGGCGCACGCCACCGCGACGGCACCGAGGGCGAGGGAGAAGCCCCGCCGCCCGCGCCGCGGTGCCCGCACGGGGACCGGACGCGCGGCGGGTTCCGGCTCCGTCAGCGCGCCGGCGATGATCCCGAGCTGCTCCCGCAGCAGCGCGACGTCGGCCGCGGCGGAGCGGTACTCGGCGAGCAGGGCGGCGTCCTCGCCGGCCTCCGGGGGCGGCAGCTCGCCGGTGATCGCGGCCATCAGGGCGTCCGCACCGGCGTTCTCGTGCTTCTCGGCGGTCACGTCACACCACCTCGTCCTCGTGCAGGCGGTCGCGCAGAGCCCGTACCGCCGTGTGCAGCCTGCTCTTGACCGTGCCCTCCGGTATGCCGAGCTCCTCGGCGATCCCGCGCACCGGCAGGTCGGCGTAGAAGCGCAGGACGACCACCTGGCGCTGGGCGTCGGGCAGCTCGTCCAGGCCCTGGGCGACGGTGAGGGACAGCACGCTGGTGTCCTCCCCCGAGGGATGTTCGTGCTGGCGCAGCGAGGCCAGGCGCTCCCCGATCCGCTCCTGGCGGCGCTTGGTGCGGTGCCAGTCCATGGCGAGGTTGGAGGCGACGACCGCGGCCCACGCCGACACGTCACGCGGCGCCTCGTCCCCCCGCGCCGCGCGCTCCAGCAGCCGCAGGCGGACCTGCTGCACCCCGTCCGGCAGGTCCGCCTGCGGCACGCCGCCGAGCGCGAGCACCGCCCGCACCCGGCGTTCCTGGGCCGCGTCCAGCGGGTCGTCGGGCACACGGTGCGCGCCGTGTCCGTCGTCCCCCTGGCCGCGGCGGGCCGTTCTGCGCAGCACAGCCACCCCTCTCCTCGCCGCGTTTCCCCTATGACGCCGACGGGGCCCGGAACGTTCGGCGGAGTTCTCCGCGGATTCCCGCCCGCTGCCGCACCCCGGCAGAGGCGTACGTCACACGCTCGCGTGGACCGGGCGGCGGCGGGCAGGCACGGGGCAGTACAGCTTGCGGTGCGAAGCGCCCGGAGGGCGATTTTCTGCAGCTCGGGGCGGTGCGGGCGGAAGGTGCGCAACCGCGCCGGTGGCCGCGTCGTCCCACTCCTCGGGCGCTCGGGGCAAAGAATTGGACAGGCCGGCCGGGGTGGGACGCATGATGGAAACGCCTGGGTCATGCAGCAGGCACAGGAAAGCCACGTTGAAGGAGTCGCCGTGAGGGTCGGAATCGTCGGAGCCACCGGTCAGGTCGGCACGGTCATGCGCAGGATCCTCGCGGAGCGGAACTTCCCGGTCACCGAGCTGCGCCTGTTCGCCTCGGCCCGCTCCGCGGGGACGGTCCTGGACGGCGTCACCGTGGAGGACGCGTCCGTCGCCGACTACTCCGGGCTGGACATCGTCCTGTTCTCGGCGGGCGGCGCCACCTCGAAGGCGCTGGCCGAGAAGGTCGCCGCGCAGGGCCCGGTCGTCATCGACAACTCCTCCGCCTGGCGCAGGGACCCCGAGGTGCCGCTCGTGGTGTCCGAGGTGAACCCGCACGCGATCACCGACCGGCCCAAGGGGATCATCGCCAACCCGAACTGCACCACGATGGCCGCGATGCCCGTACTGCGGCCGCTGCACGAGGAGTCGGGCCTGGAGGCCCTCGTCGTCGCCAGCTACCAGGCGGTGTCGGGGTCCGGTCTCGCCGGCGTGGTGGAACTGCACGGCCAGGCGCAGAAGGTCGTCGCCGACGCCGACCGGCTGACCTACGACGGCGAGGCGCTCGACTTCCCCGAGCCGCACGTCTACAAGCGGCCCATCGCCTTCAACGTGATCCCGCTCGCCGGCTCGATCGTCGACGACGGCCTGCACGAGACCGACGAGGAGCAGAAGCTGCGCAACGAGTCCCGGAAGATCCTGGAGATCCCCGGGCTCAAGGTCTCCGGCACCTGCGTGCGCGTGCCGGTCTTCTCCGGCCACTCCCTCCAGATCAACGCCCGTTTCGCCCGGCCGCTGTCCGTGGAGCGGGCGACGGAGCTGCTGGCCGGCGCGCCCGGCGTGGTCCTCTCCGAGATCCCGACGCCGCTCCAGGCGGCCGGCAAGGACGCGTCGTTCGTGGGCCGCCTCCGCGCGGACGAGACGGTGGAGCACGGCCTCGCCCTGTTCGTCTCCAACGACAACCTGCGCAAGGGCGCCGCGCTGAACGCGGTGCAGATCGCGGAGCTGGTGGCGGCCGAACTGACCGCCTGACCGCCGGAGGCTGCCGCCCCCGGACCTCCGCTCCGGCCCTGAACGGGCCTCGTCCTCACACGCCGGACGGGCTGAAAATCAGCCTCTCCGGCGTGTGAGGAACGGGCCTCTTCCTCGAACGCCCGAAGGGATGAAGATTCAGCCTCTCCGGCGCTTGAGGAGCGGGGTCCGGGGCGGCGCCCCGGGACGGGAAGGGAAAGGGCGGCGGGGGCGAGGAAAGCTACGGGCGGCGCACCTCGTACAGGAAGCAGCCGTACTCCACCGCCCGTACGTGGACGAGGGCCACCTCCGGGTCGGCGAACGCCTCGTCGAACGCGGGGGCGAAGCCCTCGGGGCCGGTGACCAGCCGCCCCCCGAGGATGCGGCCGTCGGCCGAGTACCGCCGGACCGTGCGGTGGTCGTTCGTGAACGGTAGGCGGTCCCCGTCCGGCCCCGCGCACTCCTCCGCGTGGACGAACACCGGCCCCTGCTCGTCGTAGGCCCCGGGATCCGCGCCCGTCTCCGCGGCCCAGCGGCGCAGCGGGGCGTAGGAGACCAGGGCGATCCGCTCGCCGGGCGCGCTGCGGCGCAGGCAGCAGCGGAGCGGGGCGCCACCCTCCTCGTCCGTCACGGGAACCGTCTCGCGGCCCGCGTCGTCGGCTGTGCGGAGCTCCTTCAGGGCCGACGGGGGGACAGGTCGTGCGAAGTACGTCGTCATGGCTCCAGATTCCCGCGTGTCCGCCCCGCTCACCGGCGGGATCCGGACATCGCTTTCCGTGCAGGTCCCGTGGAAGGATGGCGCAACCCACACATAACGAGGAGATGACCGCGTGCCTGGCACCAACCTGACTCGCGAAGAGGCGCAGCAGCGGGCGAAGCTGCTGACCGTTGACTCGTACGAGATCGATCTCGACCTCTCCGGCGCGCAGGAGGGCGGTACCTACAGGTCCGTGACCACGGTGCGCTTCGACGTCGCGGAGGGCGGCGGGGAGTCGTTCATCGACCTGGTCGCCCCCGCCGTGCACGAGGTGACGCTGAACGGCGACGCCCTCGACGCCGCCGAGGTCTTCGCGGACTCGCGGATCGCGCTGCCCGAACTGCTGGAGGGCCGCAACGTCCTGCGTGTCGTCGCCGACTGCGCGTACACCAACACCGGTGAGGGCCTGCACCGCTTCGTCGACCCGGTCGACCAACAGGCATATCTGTACACCCAGTTCGAGGTGCCGGACGCCCGCCGCGTCTTCGCGTCCTTCGAGCAGCCGGACCTGAAGGCCACCTTCCAGTTCACCGTGAAGGCGCCGAACGGCTGGACCGTCATCTCCAACTCGCCGACGCCCGAGCCCCAGGACGACACCTGGGTCTTCGAGCCGACCCCGCGCATCTCGTCGTACATCACTGCGCTGATCGTGGGCCCGTACCACTCGGTGCACAGCGTGTACGAGAAGGACGGGCAGAGCGTCCCGCTCGGCATCTACTGCCGGCCCTCCCTCGCGGAGTTCCTCGACTCGGACGCGATCTTCGAGGTGACGCGGCAGGGCTTCGAGTGGTTCCAGGAGAAGTTCGACTACGCGTACCCGTTCAAGAAGTACGACCAGCTGTTCGTGCCGGAGTTCAACGCCGGCGCCATGGAGAACGCCGGCGCGGTGACCATCCGCGACCAGTACGTCTTCCGCTCCAAGGTGACCGACGCCGCGTACGAGCTGCGCGCCGAGACCATCCTGCACGAGCTCGCCCACATGTGGTTCGGCGACCTCGTGACCATGGAGTGGTGGAACGACCTGTGGCTGAACGAGTCGTTCGCCACCTACACGTCCATCGCCTGCCAGGCGTACGCCCCCGACTCCCGGTGGCCGCACTCCTGGACGACCTTCGCCAACTCCATGAAGACGTGGGCCTACCGGCAGGACCAGCTGCCGTCGACCCACCCGATCATGGCCGAGATCGGCGACCTGGACGACGTCCTGGTCAACTTCGACGGAATCACGTACGCCAAGGGCGCCTCCGTCCTCAAGCAGCTCGTCGCCTACGTCGGCATGGACGAGTTCTTCGCGGGCGTGCAGGCGTACTTCAAGCGCCACGCGTACGGCAACACCCGCCTGTCCGACCTGCTGGGCGCGCTGGAGGAGACCTCCGGCCGCGACCTGACGGCCTGGTCGGAGAAATGGCTGCGGACCGCCGGCATCAACATCCTGCGCCCGGAGATCGAGACGGACGGCCCCAACGGCGTCATCACGTCCTTCGCGATCCGCCAGGAGGCGCCCGCCCTGCCCGCCGGTGCCAAGGGTGAGCCGACCCTGCGCCCGCACCGCATCGCCGTCGGCTTCTACGTGCTCGACGAGGACAGCGGCAAGCTGGTCCGCGACGAACGCGTCGAGCTGGACGTCGACGGCGAACTGACCGCCGTACCGCAGCTGGTGGGCAAGCGCCGGCCGGACGTCGTGCTGCTCAACGACGACGACCTGTCGTACGCCAAGGTCCGTCTGGACGAGCGGTCCCTCGCCTTCGTCACCGAGCACCTCGGCGACTTCCAGGCGTCGCTGCCGCGCGCCCTGTGCTGGGCCTCGGCGTGGGACATGACCCGGGACGGCGAACTCGCCACCCGCGACTACCTGTCGCTGGTCCTGTCGGGCATCGGCAAGGAGTCCGACATCGGTGTCGTGCAGTCGCTCCAGCGCCAGGTGAAGCTGGCCGTCGACCTGTACGCCGACCCGGCCGCCCGCGAGACGCTCCTCACCCGCTGGACGGACGCCACGCTCGCGCACCTGCGCGCGGCCGCGCCGGGCGGCGACCACCAGCTGGCGTGGGTGCGCGCCTTCGCCGCGACGGCCCGTACGCCGGAGCAGCTGGACCTGCTGGAGGCGCTGCTGGACGGCTCGCAGACGATCGAGGGCCTGGTCGTCGACACGGAGCTGCGCTGGGCGCTCGTGCAGCGGCTCGCGGCCGTCGGACGCTTCGACGAGGCGGAGATCACCGCCGAGTACGAGCGGGACCGGACGGCGGCGGGCGAGCGGCACGCGGCGAGCGCCCGCTCCGCCCGCCCGACGGCGGAGGCGAAGGCGGAGGCGTGGTCCTCCGTCGTCGACTCCGACAAGCTGCCGAACGCGGTGCAGGAGGCGGTGATCGGCGGGTTCGTGCAGACCGACCAGCGTGAGCTGCTGGCGCCGTACACGGAGCGGTTCTTCGAGGTGGTCAAGGACATCTGGGAGTCCCGCTCGCACGAGATGGCGCAGCAGATCGCGGTCGGTCTCTACCCCGCCGTCCAGGTGTCCGAGGACACGCTGCGCCGCACGGACGAGTGGCTGGCGTCCGCGGAGCCGGGTGCCGCGCTGCGGCGGCTGATCTCGGAGGCGCGCTCGGGCGTCGAGCGGGCGCTGAAGGCGCAGGCGGCGGACGCGCGGGCGGC